>JACOYC010000029.1 GCA_016182015.1 Nanobdellati archaeon
GGCCCTGCGCTGTGCATTTTTAGCAAGCAATGACCAGTCGCCGCGCACTGCTTCCACGCCGCGCAGCAGGATGTTGCCCGCTTCTGTAAGAAGTGCATAGCGTTTTTTTGCGCCAGTGCCGGAACTTTTTTTCTCAAGGAAAAGCGCGGCTGGATAAAATTCCCTGTACTCTAACTCCATTGGTTTTGGAAGAATAGAATTGATTATGCCGGCAAATTCTTTAACTTCGGCCTGATTTTTAATTTTAGAAATAACAAACATGGAATCAGTATCGCCGTAAAGTACGGTGAATCCGAATTTTTCTGCTTCCTTAATTACAGTTTGAATATATTTTCTGCCAAGGGCGGTTATTGATTTTGCACATTCAAGCGAGTACCATCTTGAACCCGCGAATCCCAAATAGCCGTAAAAAGAAACTGCAACATACTTTAGTGCGTGCTGTCTGGCCAGCAGTTCTTTGTAGGCTGGCTCTATCTGGCTGGTTTGCCTAAGAATTTCATTTATTCTCCTTCGCCGTTCGATCAAATCATGAATTAAGCTGGAGTAAAAGCTCTTTTCTAACATGCAGAACCAGTAGCCTTCAATTTTTTCTGACTTCGCTTCACAGCATTTGCAGTTTATGGTGTCCGGCCCGATATTATGTGACGCGATTATTGTAGGATATAAACTTCTGAAGTCGAACACAGCCACGTTTTTATAAAAGCCGGGGCTTGGCTGGACAACAAAAGCGCCTTCGTAGGTATTTCTCCTGCGGTTGAATATTTCAAATGTCCTTGGCCTGCGGGGGACAAGCTGGCCGAACATAGTTGCATTTTTTATTAAATACCACTCAACCAGCTGACCATAGGTCATTCTGTTGATGTCAAAAAGCGGCAGGCCAAGAAGTTTTATCAGCTGCATCTCTGTTGGCAGAATCTTTTCAGCAAGTTCATATGTAAGCTGTGCGTCAACAAGATTATACTCAAATAATTTTTTTATATCTTCTTCTTTTCCTGAAGACCAAATTTCATTTATGCTACTTATGTTTATGCTATCTGCTTTGCCCTTGCCGAGAAGTTCCTTTGCAACAAGATCGAGTTTAAACCGCTCCGTTTCCAAGTCAAGTACATTTCGTGCGAAATGCGACAGGTCGATGTGCACAATGCCGCGGATTTTTGCCGCGCTTCTGCCTTTTGTCATAACCATAATTTCCGAGCCGTCCCAGTTTAAGTTAAGATTTATGTTATATTTTTTAGCCCGCGCGTGTAAAAACGGGAAATCGAAGTTATCTGAGCCGTAGCCGACAAGGATTTCTGGAGAAATTTGTTTTATTATTTTTGCAAATTCCTCAAGCAGCTCTGCCTCGCCGTCAACAAAATTTATGTAGTCCGGCGCATCCTTAATACGTTTCCATGCAATTACCCGCTTGAAATTTCCTGAGCCGTAAAAAGAAACAGAAACTATGGAGTCCTTTGTCGGGTTAGGAAACGTGCCGCTGAAAAGCGTTTCTATGTCAAACGCAAGAATGGATGGCTTTGCCAGCAGGTTTCCCAGCGGCTTAACAGAATCAACTTCTAGGGTATAATCTACATTTGGGAATGGTCGGTCTGATTGCCTGCACTCCGCTTCGCACAGGCTAAACGGCTCAATCTTTTTGTCTATCAAATAGCGGCGATAAAATTTTATGTCAAATTCAAATCGCGTGCTTACGCCGCGGACATTTTTTACCGCATCTGCGAATATTGGTATGTGTTCCGGCTTGGCAAGGAAAATTTTTATTGCCTTTACCTCAGAATTAAGAAGCTTTTTTGTTTCTATCTTGGTGCTAATTGGAGAAATTTTCTCGCCTTGGTAATTTATTTCAGTGGTTTTTATCAGCGACTCTGTTTCTGATGGGTTAGCATTGCTTTCGAGAACAGCATAAAAGTAGGGCAAAAATTTTCTGTCAAAGAGAACCAGATGTTTTTTTTCCTGCGTGACGCCAAAAAGCCTTACTGCGTTTTCCGACCTGCTGTAATCAACGTCAAGCAAAAAGAATTGCAGCTTTACAGTTTCCCGGGCCATTACACCTGCGTTTCATCGTCGAGTGGCTTGCCCCGGATAGTAGCAAAGAATCTTAGCATCTCTCTTCGGATAGCGTCCGAATCGAGTTTTAATTTCTCGCAGCTGACAATCAATCGCTCTTGGTCTTTGACGATGTCCTCGACCATATCATACGGCTTGGTTGCCCGCTGGAAGTCTGCGATGCTGACAGAGCCGTACATCGAGTTGTTCATCTCCTTTGCAATTCTTTTTAACAGGTTGCCGATCCAGAAATTCATCGCCTCTTTTACCTCTGAGCGAATGATTTTGTCTTTGATTTCTGTGCGCATAATGGAGACTACTCTTGCTCTTGGGAATGGAAGGACTTCACCTTCCGCAGTTGTTTCTACTTGAACCGGCTCCTGAATTTCAGGGACTTCTGGCTCTATGTTCGTGGTTTCCTGCGCCTCTGCTATCTGAATCTCATCAGCCATAAATATCACATCTTATTAGGACTAGTAAGCTTTTTAAGGCTTACTGTAAACAAAATCGACATACATCGCCCCTGAATTTTGGCTTAAAGGGTTTATAAATGGCTTAAAAATATAACGTTTACAGCTATCCAAAGACTTATATATCATAGCAAATATGTTGGTTTATGGGCAACTATGAAAAAATCGAGGGCAAGCATGCCAATAGCTCGATTTTTCCATTCCTCAGAAACGAAGCGTTTCAGAGTTATCGGTGTTGTTGAAACTGTAAGAAATAATGTTTCTAACGCAAGCCATTTGCGAGGTTTTTTAAAGTTATCAAGCTTACTAAATTCGTGCGGGGTTGTCAGAGCAGTTATGTACTCGCCTGCAGCTACAGCCCCTTTCTTTCGCGAAAGAAAGGTGCTCTAGGAAACCGCCAAAGAAAGGCTGCTGCGATCTAAAGATCGCACAAAACTTTAGGTTTCCGAAGCAGTTAGCGAGTTAGAAGGGTGCAACTCCCTTACCCCGCTCCATAATAAATCAAAATGAAATTACTGTTAACTTCGAAAGGATTAACAACAAAGAAAATCAAAAATGCCTTTTTGGCTTTACTAGAAAAACCTATTTCTAAAAACAAAGTTTTGATAATGCATACCGCCAAATTAAGAAGGCGGCTTGGCCGCGTAAAGGCACTTAAAAAAAGTCTGATTAAATTAGGGATTAAAAAACAAAATATAATTGAAGCGGATATAAGTACGAAGGTTAATGCCCGAAATTACACAAATTTTGATGTATTTTATTCGTGCGGAGGCAATACATTTTATATTTTAGATAGAATGAAAAAAACAGGCTTTGACAAGCTAATAAAACGTTTTGTCCGAAAAAATAAATTATATGTTGGTGTTAGCGCAGGTAGTTATATAATTTGCCCGACTATTGAAGCCGCAACGTGGAAACACGCAGACAAAAATATAGTTGGCCTGAAAGATTTAACAGCCCTAAATATTGTTCCATTCATAGTTACCGCACATTATACAGCCAAACTTAAAAATATCATAGATGAAGCTGAGGATAATACAAAATATGAAGTCAAACGATTGACAAATAGGCAAGCTCTTATAGTATTAAATAATAAAGTAAGAAAAATAGAATGATTAAAATGGCACTCCAAATATACGACACATTATCCAGAAAGAAAAAAACTTTCAAGCCGCGAGGCAAGATAGTAAAAATGTTCGTATGCGGGCCGACTGTGTACGACTATACGCACATTGGCCACGCCCGCAGTTACATAAACTTTGACATCGTCGCCCGCTACCTGAAGTGGAAGGGCTACAAACTAAATTACGTCCAGAACATCACGGACATAGATGACAGAATAATCAAGCGCGCAAATGAAAACAAAGAAATACCAGCAAAATTAGCAAAAGAGTTTGAAAACACATATTATGAAGATATGCGCGCGCTAAATGTTTTGTCAGTTGACAAATACGTGCGCGCATCTGATAACGTAAAAGGAATCATAAATCAAGTACAAAGATTAATCAAAAAGGGATTTGCCTACCAGATTGATGACGGAGTTTACTTTGACATCTCAAAGTTCAAGGATTACGGCAAGCTGTCCCGCCAAAACCTGGAACAATTAAAGGAACACCGAGTTGAGCCAAACCCACAGAAGAGAAATCCCGGCGACTTCTCGCTCTGGAAGAAACATAAGGCTGGCGAGCCGTCCTGGCCTTCGCCTTTCGGGGCTGGCAGGCCTGGCTGGCACATCGAGGACACAACGATCACAGAAAAATTATTCGGCCCGCAGTATGATATCCACGGTGGCGGAATTGACTTGATATTTCCGCACCACGAGTGCGAGATAGCACAGATAGAAGCTGTCTCCGGAAAAAAGCCGCTCGTGAATTACTGGATGCACAACGAATTTCTTTTGGTAAATGGCGAGAAGATGTCAAAATCATTAGGAAATTTTGTCACAATCCGTGATGCGCTGGCAAAATATTCGCCGCAGGCCATGAGATTATTCTTCGCGGCGACGCATTACCGCCAGCCAATCAACTACTCAGAAGAGAATTTGAGAAATACAAACGTAGTTTACCAAAAGTTTGTTGATTTTGTCCTGAAACTGCAAAATGTTAAAATAAAGGCCAGCGGAAAGGTCGATACAATAATTTCAAAAGCGAAAAAAGAATTTGAAGCCGCGATGGACGATGACTTCAATATCGCGGGAGCGCTTGCGGCAATTTTCGATTTTATGTCAGAAATAAATAAATTAATTGACTCAAATAAATTAAGCTTCGCAGCAGCAAAAAAAGTTTACAAACAGATGTTGGATTTTGATAAAGTTCTTGGCTTGAATCTATCGGGAGTAAAGGAAGAAAAACTCCCCGCCGAACTTATGAAACTCATAAAGGAACGCGAGCAGGCAAGGAAATCCAAATACTGGAAAACATCTGACAGAATCAGAAACGAATTAAAAGCAAAAGGAATTCTGCTGGAAGACCTGCAGGACGGCGGGACGAGATGGAAAAAGGCTTAGCAATAAAAGCAATTGCATCCAGGGCTAGCATGTGCGTTTACTGCGGCAGGCCAGCCAGCAACAACTGTCAGCTCTGCACTGCAAGTGTGTGCAAGGAACATTTTAACAAAAATATGGATTGCTGCACAAGTTGCCTGCGGGGAAAAAGAATTTGAAAAACAAAATAACTCCAACTCGCCGCTCGGAGCCTATCCATGGGCTATGTGAAAAAATCCTTTAGGATTTTTCCAGCACACTCGGAAAATTTTATTTTCCG
Organism: Nanobdellati archaeon; assembly: GCA_016182015.1. Lineage (GTDB taxonomy): Archaea > Nanobdellota > Nanobdellia > UBA10117 > UBA10117 > JACOYC01. The sequence goes on from JACOYC010000029.1 coordinate 5,276, forward strand.
ATGAAGCCCGTGGTTTTAACGGCTCCTCGCTTAGAACGGCGAGTTGGAGGAATGGAAAAATGCTTAGCATTTTTTCATAAACTAAATATTTGCTAAATTTACCTGCGCCGCTTGTGGTGTGTGCGCTTGTGTGTTGTGCGTTTGCGTGTCGCCTTTCGCTTTCTGTGGTGAACTTTTCGTTTGGCCATTTGTTTTAACCTCCAAATTAATTTATTTTGCGATTTGTTGTTTAAATAAGTATTGTATTTGTTTTTTCTAATTAGTTAGTAACAATTTTTGTTACTCAAACTTTTTATACGCCAAATTTCAACAAGTCCCATGGCCACTGGAAAATATCTCGCAGCAGTTATAATATTTATACTGGCAGTCTACAGCATCTTTTTTTTCTTGTCAAAAACGCCGGAGCCGGCCTTAGACTGCAAGTCAGGCGATTCGATCTGCCCGCAGGGCTGCTCGTATCAGGTTGATCAGGATTGTGCGCGGACAGGTGTCACAAGTTACGGAGAAGTCCACAGCTGTATTGTGAACTCCGACTGCGTCATTGCAAATCCGTTATGCGGAAATTCTAATTGTAATTTTATTGATAAGGAATGCCAGTCTGGCAACTTCTGCGCAACAGCAATAAATAAAAATTACAAAAGCGCTTGGGATGCGGCAAGCGTGCATTGCGTTGGAACTGTGCCAAAGTGCAGCGCACAGCAAAGCGTGCAGGCCTTTTGCATAAACGGCGAATGCAAACTGCAGGGAGTTATTTAGATGGCAACACGTGCGCGGTTTTTCAGCGAGATATCTTCATTCGGGCGCATCTTTGAAGTTTCTTTTGCAGCCTTTCTAGTCGTACTTGCATTCGGGATTTTTGATTTTACAATACCTTACTTCATAAACGACATCTCAACAAACATGGCCGTGATTGGTTTTACAGTCTCGCTAATTTACATTGCGTCGTTTATTTTTGAAGTTCCGCTCGGCCTTGCGGTGGATAAATTTGGCAGAAGGAATGTTTTGTTCGTATCGCTGGCCAGCCTTGTTTTAATCGGGCTCGTTTATTTTTTTGTACAAAACATTCTGCACCTAATGGCATTGGAATTTTTGTTTGGAATTGCTGCAGTTGCATTTTGGATACCGGCGGCTGTTTTGGTCAGGGACTACTCACCAAGAAAAAAATTTGGCGAAGCGCAGGGTGTTTACTTGACATTCTCTCAGCTTGGCTGGATTGCCGGCCCGATAATCGCCGGCATAGTGGCGACAATTCTGGCGCCAAAATATAATTTTCTCATTTTTTCAGGCTTCATTTTTTTTGCATTTTTATATGGGCTGATAGTTCTTAATGGGCGAAAGATAAAAATCAAGCCAAAACAGGCTAAGGAAGAGCGAAGAGTAGCAAGACTATTTGCATTAAAAACATCTTTCAAAGAATACATATTTATTCACAGGCATGCCCTGCCGCTGTATTTTTTATCCATCTTCTTAAACATTTGGATTGGCGTGGAGTGGGTTTTTGTGCAGATCGCAGGCTCAAATGTTTTTAACATGAGTGAGGAAGCAGTAGGCATTATTCTGGGCGCGATGATGGCGGTTGAAGGCCTGCTGTATTTTAGCTCCGGCTACATAATGGATAAGGTCGGCCCGAAGTATATAATCTTGTCTGGCTTTTTGCTTTTGTTTTCATCGGCTTATTTTGCATTTTTGAGCGTCAGCGCGCCGATGTTTATCTTTTTTTTGCTTTTGTCAGCAGGCTCCGTTGCTTGGATTTATCCGGGCACAGAGGCAATTGCGACAGAAATAATACCTGCTAAAAAAAGGGGTGAGATGACGGGAGTGTTTGATTCGTCCAAAGATTTGGGTTTGATATTTGGTCCGCTAGTCGGCGGCGTAGTTGCGCAGACTTTTTTAAATCCAATGCTGCCGTTTTTTTATGTTGCAGTAATTTCTGCAGTCGCAGTATTTATCAGCCTCAAGCTTTGGAAGTGAATTAATATCATCCCGTGGGCCTTGTAATATTAATATTTTTTACAACTACATGCGGCGTATGTACTGGTGTGCTGGTCTCCCAGCCAGCCATTTGTTTTATATCATTGCCACGCAAATATATATTTTTCAAAACATTGAGCATGTTATCGGAAACTCGCAGTTGCTTTAATGGCCGTAAAATTTGTCCGTTTTTTATCTGAAATACGCCATCCCGCGGTATTACTGAAAAATCCCCGGCAGACATGTTCTGGTATCGCAAGTACCAAAGGTTTGTTATGTAGATGCCGCGTTTAACTTCTCTAATTAAGTCGTCGCGCGTTCCCTTGCCAGCCTCGAATACAACGTTGTGCGGTCCGGGCGCCATCAGGCCGGCGTTGCCTGTAGTCTTGGTTTTGTATTTTCTGGCGCTTGAAGTATTGTGTAGATATGTTTTAAGAATGCCATTTTCTAAAACTGGAATTTTTTTCGTTGGTACGCCTTCCATGTCATACTCACTAGAGGCTATACCGCCGGCAATCGTCGCGTCATCGCAAATGTTAAGCCCTTTTGGCCCAATTTGTTTGTTGAGTTTGTTTTTGAAAAATGAAAGATTTGCCTCGATGTCAAAAATAGACGCCGCCTCGCCGAAATTTTGTGCAATAACAGAAAATGCAAGAGGCGAAAATAGTACATCGTACTTGCCGGCCTTTCCGGCAACAGGGTTTTTGGCCACGTTTGCAATTTCGCCAGCGAATTTGCCAGCATCTTCCGCAGCAAGTTCCTTAAGAGTCCGCGCGTTTGATGTCATGTGGCCTGATGCTTCTTTGCCCACCATAGCTCTGATCGAGAAATACGCAGCAGTCGTCTGCGATTCGACGTCTACATTTCCAGATGTAAGTAGCAGGACATCGGCAGCGCCAAGCTGAAAGATGCCATTTGTGCGTTCGGCACCCTCACGCAGGGCGGCATTCATGCCGGCCCGCACAACATCTGTTTCGTTCAAATCAAATTCTGAAATTTTTTTGTCAAATAAGCCATGTATTTTTTTGTATTTGAAAGGCCCGCCTGCGATCCCAAAATAATCTTGCTTTGGTTCAACAAATTTTAGAAAACTTTTCACGTTACTGACAGATTCATCAACTTTTTTCTTTGCCTTTTGTAGATCAGATTTTTCGGTCGGAATATCTTTAATATTTGTTACCAGTATTTTTTTGTCTTTTGTTACAAATACGCCGATGTCAAAATTATTTTCTACGGAAGATTTAACTATTTTGTTGTTAGCAAATTTAACCTGGCAGGCCTTGCCAGATGCGGCAGTAAGCACTACATTATCGGTTGCTTCTTCAAGCTTTTTCTTCGCGTAATCAGCAATTTCCCGTAGATTTAATTCCATCAGCCTAATTTTACTCCCCGAATTCTGATTGACGGCCCGCCATGTGTGACAGGAATGCCCTGCATTGGCTCGCCCTTGCCGCAGCTTGCAGCATGAAATTCTGTGTTGTTGGCAAGCGCATCTATTGCACTATAGATTGCCGGCGTTGTCATTTCTATTATGGGATTTTTCACCGGTGATTTTATCCTGCCGTTTTCTATCAAATAACATTCAGAGCCGACATAGCGGTTGTTGTACCGCTTGTCGTCAATGTTCCACTCCATAAAGCTTTTCATGAAAACGCCAAGTTTAACATCTTTTATTAGTTCCTCTTCAGAATAATCGCCCTCCAGGAAAAACGTATTAGACATCCTAACTAGCGGCTCTTTATTATACTCCGAAGCTCGGGACGCGCCGTTGCTGTTTGTGTTGAAAAATCTGGCAGTCTCGCG
>JACOYC010000030.1 GCA_016182015.1 Nanobdellati archaeon
CATTCGTTAAAAGTTTCAGGGGAGATTGGTAAGTTAAAATAAAATGGGAACAAAAAGTGGACACGATATGGGTGGAACCAGTGCAGTTTTTGTATCTAGAGAAACATTGGTAGATGTAGTAGTTAGTAATCCAGAAACAAATTCTCAATTATTTGCTCGCTTACGCGAACTTGGCGCAGGTTTATTAAGAAAACTCATAGAGGTTACAGACGGCAGCGGTTCGCACACCGGTACCATAACAGAAGTTACGTTTAATGAACAATACGCAAAAATAAGTTATTCTGCCGGGTGGCCAGCTCGTTGGAACCAAGTTATCATATGCGCATCAGGTTGGTCCCCAGATGGACTGCATAGTCCATACGCTCTTAAAATAACTAGAGAAAAATAAAATGCAATTCCCAAAAATAATAGTGCACAAGGAAGATATTCCGTATGTGGTAGTCTCAATCATAGTATTAATATTACTAATAATAATCGCGCTAAAATAACATGGCAAAAGAAATAGATATACTGGTGGTGTTGAAATGGATTTTCCTGGCTGTTTTTATTTTGGCGTTAATTTGGTTTGCATTCGGCCACTCGCCAACGCTTGCGCAATATTTCACTTTGGCAACGACAGGCCTGTTTTTTTATCTCGCAATAGAAAACCGGCACGGAACTTTTGACATAGCAAAAAAGTTGGACAAGTTAGATTCGATGGAAAGAGCTTTAAACGAAATTCGAGATATACTAAAAGAGAGGTTGAAATAAAATGGGTGATCCAACAAAACTTGTTTTAGGGGAACTTGTGAATGATTTGCTTAGCCAGGGCCGCGTGCTTCGCGACATGGCAAGACAGGATTTGGTCGGCTGCCTGATAGAGGCCGAGGTATTTTTTGGCGATGCAAAAACATATGAGGCATCAGGAAGAATAGAACATATTATACTTAATATGATTGGTGACAATGGCGTTGAAAAGCCAGCCAGCGCACTAATAACATTCCGCGGCAGGGCAGCAGTTCCAGCCGAAGATGATAAAGAAAGGCTGCATCAAATAAGAATCGGCGCGGATGCGGATGAATTCCGGCGCGGCTATAGACTAAATTTCAGCATATACTCAAATTAGAGGTGTAAGAAAAATGCAAGTACTACCAAGCCAGGCAATGGGTTACGACCGAGCTATAACTGTATTCAGCCCCGACGGGCGAATTTTGCAGATTGAGTACGCGAAGAAAGCTGTCTCTGCAGGGGCGATGGCCCTTGGAATTATTTATCGGGATGGCGTGCTGCTCGCGTCAGACAGAAGGATAACCGAAAAACTTCTTATTGCAGAGTCTGTAAAAAAGATTGCGCAGATTGACGACCACATTATTTCAACGTTTGCCGGCTACACCATGGACGCCAGAATTTTAGTTAAACGAATGCGTGTTTTCGCGCAGCAGCATAAGCTCACATACGGCGAAGAGACAGATGTCGAAGGCGTTATAAAAAACATATCCGACTTGGCGCAGGCATACACGCAGTACTCCGGCATCAGGCCATTCGGAATATCGTTCCTGCTGGCCGGCGTTGACAAGAAGGGCAGCCAGCTGATAATGACAGAGCCGTCCGGAATCTACATGCAGTACTATGCCAAAGCAATAGGCGCAGGCTCAACAGAAGCAACAAAAACACTTGAAAAGCGCTGGAAAGAAGGCATGAAACTTGAAGATGCAAAGAAACTCGCGGTAGATGTCTTCCGCGAAGTTCTGGATAAAGAATTTTCAATGGAGCGGCTTGAAGCTGCTGCCGTCACAAAAGACGGCATGCAGAAAGTCAATTTAGCTGATTAACATGGTTGGCCAGCTTTTACCGGACAGGGCAAAGGACAAACGCGCAGATTTCAACCTAGCCAAGCTGAAAAAGTTCGGCACAACCTTTGAAGTAGTTCTAAAAAATCCGGAAGCTGCCTTGGAGTTCAGGCACGGCAAAAATATAGACTTGCGCGACGTGCTTGACACGCCAAAAGTTTTTGAAGACGTGCAAAAAGCAGAAATACATGGCTCTGGCAAGCTTCGGGAACTGTTAAAGGGGAAAACTGACGAAGCCAAGCTTGCCAAGATGTCAGACCACGATCTTGTAATAGAGTCTTCAAAATTAATACTGCGCGAAGGCGAAATCGCGCTGACACAAGAGATGCGCAAGAAATTCTTTGAGGCAAAAAGAAAAAAAATTCTTGAATATATCCATGCGAATGCTGCTGACCCAAAGACCGGCCTGCCACATCCGATGCAGAGGCTTGAGCTGGCAATGGAGCAGGCTCGCGTGCAGGTTGACCCTTACCAGCCAGCCGAGGCACAAATTGAAAATATCATCAAACAGCTGCGGCCGATAATTCCAATAACATTTGAGAAAGCCAGAGTACGCGTTCTGATACCGGCTGCCTTCTCCGGCTCAGCTTATTCAACGATTAAAAACAAGTTTGAGCTGCAAAAAGAGGATTGGAAGGACGATGGCTCAGTCAGCTTTGAGCTGGAAGTGCCGGCCGGCGTGAAGGCTGAGCTGATTAATTTGATTCAAAAATTATCGCAGGGAGAAGCCAGCATAGAAGATGTAAAGAAGTAAAATGCCGCATGCGTTACATTTAAAAACCAACAAAAAGGGGCTGTACAATGGCAGATAAGTTATTTGTAAAAGACCACGATGTTGTTATTCCTGGTGAAGAATTGGCGGAGGGATTAGACTACCTTCCAGCAGGCAAAGCATTCCGTGACGGCGACAAGATATTCGCGTCCACGATCGGGCTTGCCTCAGTAAAAGGCCGAGTGATAAAAATAATTCCGCTGGCCGGCAAGTACATGCCGAGGCGCGGGGATGTTGTTATAGGCGAGGTGACTGGAATCGGACACTCTGGCTGGATGCTTGATGTCAATTCACCGTACCCTGCAGACCTGAACATCGGCGAGGCCTCATCAGAATACATCGACCTGAATAAGACTGACATGACATATTATTTTGATATCGGCGACTATGTGCTGTGCGAAGTTATTAACATCTCAGAAGGAAAATTCATTAAGCTGACCGCGAAGTACAGGCCGTACAGGAAACTAAAAGGCGGAAACATAATTGAAGTTTCGCCGACAAAAATTCCAAGGATAATCGGCAAGGCCGGCTCGATGATAGCATTGATGAAAGATGCAACAGGCTGCGAAATAACTGTCGGGCAGAACGGCCTCGTTTGGATAAGCGGGCAGGCCGACAAGCAGGCAGTAGTGGCAAGGGTAATAAAATTCATAGAAAGGGAGGCGCACAAGCAGGGCCTGACAGATAAAGTCAAGGAAATGCTGCGCGGGAAATAAAATGGTGCAAAATTTTATAGAATTTTGTGAATGTTATTCGCAGGAGCTCATAACATGGGCGGCATAGGCGCACCGGAAAAATTAATTGTGAAGGGAAAACGGCTGGACGGCCGTGCATTTGATGAGCTCAGGCCAATTCAGATAAAGGCTGGTGTTGTAAAGAACGCTGACGGCTCGGCAATAATAGTACAGGGCGAAACAAAAATAATCGCTGCAGTATATGGGCCAAGGGAAGTTTTCCCAAAGCACTTTCAGGAAGCTGATAGAGCGCACTTAAACTGCGTTTATGATATGGCTGCATTCTCAACGCCAGAACGTGCAAGGCCGGGGCCATCGCGGCGCTCCGTGGAAATATCAAAAGTCATCAGGGACGCGCTTGCCCCTGCAGTATTTTTGGAAAAATATCCAAAAACCGCGATTGATGTTTACATTGAAGTTACAAACGCAAATGCCGGCACGCGGGTCGCAGCCATATGCGCTGCGTCAGTCGCACTGGCAGACGCCGGCATAGAAATGCGCGACCTGGTAACTGCAGTCGCATCCGGCAAAGCAGATGGCCAGCTTCTGTTAGATTTATTCGAACTAGAAGATAATTACGGCGAGGCTGATATGCCGCTCGCAATAATGCCGCAAACTGGCGAAATAACGCTTTTGCAAATGGACGGCGAGGTCAGCCAGGACGAAGCAGCTAAACTAATTGAGATGAGCATGCAGGCATGCCAGAAAATTTACGAACTGCAGAAAAAGGCGTTGCGGGAAAAATACCTTGCCGAAGGCGCCGCAACTGGTGAGGCATCAGAATGAAAGTAATCCGCAATTATCTTGCTGAACTGCTGAAGATGCAGAAGCGCGAAGACGGGCGCGAGCCTTTTCAATGCAGGGAAGTTTCGATTGAAACGGGCGTAATAGCGCGCTCGCCTGGCTCTGCAAGAGTAAAAATCGGCGACACAGAAGTTTTAGTCGGCGTTAAACTTGATGTTGGCGAGCCGTTCCCTGACACGCCTAACGAAGGCGTTCTTATAATTAATGCAGAACTTATTCCGCTGGCAAGCCCGGACTTTGAAACCGGCCCGCCAAAGCCCGAAGCAATAGAGCTGGCCAGGGTTACAGACAGGGGAATACGGGAAGGGCACGCGATAGATGTAGAAAAACTATGCATCAAAAAAGGCGAAAAGGTCTGGATGGTGAATATTGATGTATATCCGATGAACGATGACGGCAATCTGATAGATGCCAGCGCGCTCGGCGCCATAGCTGCCCTAAAGACCGCGGTTTTTCCAAAATATGATGAAAGTGCTGATAAAGTCGAATACAAAGAATTTACAAAAACAAAACTGCCTGTCAAGGCACTGCCGATAATGACAACCTTTGGCAAGCTGGCCGGCTCACTTTTCCTTGACCCAACACACAGAGAAGAAAAAGCGTTCGATTCGCGGCTATCAATTTCAACGCTGGATGACGGCACGGTCTGTGCAATGCAGAAGGGTGGGTTTGGCACATTCACAAAGGACGAGGTGCTGCAGATTATGGGGCTAGCCATACAAAAAAGTAAGGAATTGAGAAAGCTTCTGAAGTAGCCAGTAAAGCTTAAAAACTGAAAAAAATGGTTATTAGTATGGAACATACTGCTTTTGAGATTGCGCGCATCATCGGTGCAAGGGCGCTGCAGCTGGCGATGGGCGCGCCGATGCTGATAAAACGGCCAGATACTATTTACAACCCCACCGAAATCGCCAGGCAGGAACTTGGAGCTGGCGTTCTTCCAATGACAGTCAAACGGCCGATGCCGCAGAAGATTGAAGCAGAGTAAAAGTTTTTTAAACAGCAACTTACGCTTAATGTTATGAGGCTCACTGATGTAAAGGCTATTAGCACTGTCCTGCACGACGGCAGGTCGGCTATCGCAGTGCGGGCCAAGACTGCAAAATCAGAAGTATGGGCAGAATTTCCTTCTGCAAGATCTTCAGCGCTAGCAGAATTAATCAATTCGACTGCAAAAAAATTCTCTGGCTTGGAATTTCTTAGATTTGATGACTTAAGAAAAATTAATCTGCCGCGCGGGCCTGCTTTAATCGCGATGCAGGCAGCCGCTTTAAAATTGTGGGCTGCAGAACGCTCGCGGCCTTTGTGGAAACTTCTTAATACAAACTCAAAGCAATTAAATGAAATATTTTTAAATGTAGGAAAAACAAATGACATTGCGGAAATACTCATTCAAATAAACAAAAATTCTAACGCAACTTCTGAAATTTCGAAGGTGTCTGCGCTGAATTTGTCTGGCCTGTCTGCCTTTGATGCAGTACAAAAAGTTGAGCGCTCATTTGGCGCTGCTGCAAGCGGTTCAATCGGCATAAATTTAGAAGCACATAGGATGCTAAAATCGGGGCGTTATGTTTGGCGCGATTTTGACGGCACCAGTATAAACGCAGACGCTAAAAAGCAGGCAGAGATGGTTTCAGAGCTTGTACACCATTTTGACATAAAATACATTGAAGATCCGCTGCATAAAGACGCCTTCCGCGAGTTTGCCGGCCTGTATAAGAGGCTTTTGCGCTACGGCCATCGGCATGTGTGCGGCGACCACTTAATAAGAGGGGATTTATCGCGGGCGAAGGTTGCACAACAGCATGGCTCGGTGAATGCGATACTCGTAGATTTAGATAAAGTCGGCTCGATTTTAAACGCAAAAAGAATTTTTGATTTTTGCAAGGCCAGCAGCCTGACGCCGGTGGTGCACATTACGAATAGTACAACTGCTAACTTAGCGCTTGGCTGGCAGGCCCCTGTTGCTAAGGCTAGCATGGCTGGGCTGAATGAGCTGATAAGAGCTGAGCAAAACATTTAAAAACGAATTCTAGCAGCCTAACACATGGCAGAAGAAACCTTTCTAGTTCCGCTGGACACATACCTAGCCAGCGGCATGCACATCGGGACAAAATTCAGAACCAAGCATATGACACCTTATGTTTACAAAGTAAATCCGAACGGCTTGTGCGTACTAAACATTCAGGAGATAGACAAACGGATAATGCAGGCTGGCCGGGTCCTTGGCAAGTACGCCCCGGAAGACATACTCGTGGTTGGCCGGCGTGAAAACGCATGGAAAGCTGTCCGCGCGTTTGGCAGGACAATCGGCTGCAAATATTTTGCAGGCAGATATCCGGCCGGCATCATAACAAATACCAATCTTGACACATTCTTCGAGCCAAAAATTATGGTTGTGGTTGACCCATTCCCGGACAAAAACGCAGTCCATGACGCGCTTATCTCCGGCATTCCGATAATTGCGCTGTGCGATTCCAACAACACGACTGAAAATGTTGATTTTGTGGTTCCGTGCAACAACAAAGGCTCAAAATCAATCGGTTTGATATTCTACATTCTGGCCAGCAGGTATCTGCAGGAACGCGGGACACTGCCAAAGGATAAACTAATTGACGCGCCGGTTGAAGATTTTGTAGCTGAATAACTTGAACCCGCCGCTCGGCGCTATTCCACGGGCTAATGTCGAAAAATATTTTAATTTTTCGAGCACCTCGAAAATGCGCAAGCATTTTCGTTGAGCCCGTGGTTTCCAGAGAAAAACTCTGCGGAGTTTTTCTTGGCCAAGAAAAATGCTGCGAGCATTTTTCTCTGGTTACGCGCCTCGCTTAGAAGGGCGGGTTCAAGGAACAGTTCGAACAAAGTTCGACTGGTCAGCCAAAACGAATTTTGGCCGAATGGAAAACGCGCTTTCATCCCTCGCGCTGAAGCGCGGAGTTTTGCGCGTTTTTCATAAATTCAGCTAACACCTCGCCGAACTTCGTTCGGCGCTGCATGGCGGAATAAATTATTTGCCTGACTTGCATTTCCTGATGATATCTAGAAGCGTTTTGTGTAGGCTTGGATTTCCTGCCACGATTGAATAATTTCTTGTATAATCCGTTTTGTTAAACTTAAAATCAAGCGGCTGGCCTGCCAAATCTGTAACAACACCGCCGGCCTCTCTTATTATTAAATCCGCTGCGGCTACGTCCCAGATTTTATTTGTTTTGTTAATAACGCCGCCAAGCCTGCCCTCTGCGGTGTAAACTAAATCCACAACGCTGTTTGTTGCCCGCAAATTCCTGCAGTTTCTCACTACTTCCACCATCAGCCTGGCTTCTGCCTCGGTTTCTTTTTTGTCTTCGGAATAATCGAGCGAGTATGCCACGAGAACATTCTTCAGGGACTGCTCCTGCGAAATGCGGATTGGCCTGCCATTCACAAAAGCCCCCCTGCCTTTGGCCGCAAAATAAATTGCGTTATAAAACGGCAATGATATGCCAGCCATAACGGGCTCATATTTATTTAAGACTGTGATTGAAATGCCAAACCAATGCAGCCGTGAAACAAAATTCGAGGAACCGTCCAGCGGGTCGACCACCCATGTAAATTCAGATTCACCTTCCAAAAGGCCGGACTCCTCTGTTAAAATCCTGTGGTTGCGATAAGTTTTTTTAATTTCAGCTATTATTTTTTTCTCAGATTTCAGGTCTGCCTGGCTTACAACATTGCTCTGGTTCTGCTTGACAGAAATGCTAGCAGGCACTTTGCTAAACCAGTGCATCAGCTCATTGCTGCCTGACTTAAGGGCTTGATAAAGTGCAGATTTCATAATAATTTTTATGCAACAATTCTTTTAAATCTTGCGCTACAAGAACAAACTTATTAGAAAACCAATTATACTGCATGCTGCGATCGGCGGCAGTGCTGGCAACGCCATTGCTTTTCTCAAAAACAAATAGTGAATAATCAAAATGCCTGCCAGCGAGCCAAACAAAACGCCCAAGGCCTGCACAAGCCCATACTGGGCAAGCGCTGAAATTGCGAAGACTGCGGGAAAGGCCAGATCGCCGCCGCCGAGCACCACGTACGGCGAAGCTTTGGCAGATTTTCTTTTTTCGAGTTTTGATTTTACGACTTCATGCGCTGGCACAGACAAGCCAGACAAGTTCTCCGGAATTATTATGCCCATCAGCGCGCCCTTCGCGCTCATTTCTTTAAACATTGTAACCATGTGTGTTGTCTTGAAGACTGCAACGTAATCATAAACAGACAAAACTACCAGCAGCACGATAACAGCTACGACTGGAATCAGCGTTCCGAGCTGGGCAGAAACACCCGCAATCGCCAGAAAGAAAGCAAGGTTATGGGTGAAAACATTCGGCAGAAAAAACCTAAATGCCACAAGCGCCACAGCCAAACCAACGGCCAGCAAGTCAGGTACAAACGCGGAAAACACCACCCCTGCGCCAATAAAAATCATAAACGCAAACAAAGCAGAATACGCAAACTTCAGCTTGATGAATTTTATAAAAATCAAAATTAGCGCGGTTGCAATCGCAAACGCAACCAAAAATGAGATAATTGACTCGCCGACCGGCTGGAACTGGACAGCGCCGAACTGCGCTATTTCAAATTTTATTAGCTTAAATCCTACAAAAAGCGCAAGGAGCTGGACTGACGAAAAGAGCAAAAGCTCTGAGGCTAGTAATTTTAATCTTAGGGCCATTTTGAATGTATGGCTGCGCAGTTTATAAACTTTGGCAAGGCTTTTAAAGGAAAAGATAGAAGCTAAATTGATATAAAATGGCAAAAGAACAAACACCGCAGGTTTCTGTATCCAGAGAAGAACAAATCGGTTTCCACAAGGGTTCGATAACAACGTTGCTGAAAGAG
>JACOYC010000031.1 GCA_016182015.1 Nanobdellati archaeon
TGAGATCAACTTCTTCAACACTGTATTTGTTGGTCCTGTGCGTTTCATTCGGAACTGCCTCGTTTATGAGCCTAATGCGGAGGGAAGGATTTACATCGAACGGCGTTCGGTTTGCCGGTAAGCTGAACTTCGTTCGTCTTTGAACCTTCGAACCCACTAAGGGACTACCCCCTCAAGGTAGCGTGTTTGACCGCTTCACTACCTCCGCATTTCCGCTTTTTGCGGAAATGTGAATAGACAAAACCTGTGGTTTTGGCGTATCCGCATTTTCGCTTCTCAATGAGCGTAGCGAGCGTCAGAGTTTTGCATTCTTTGCTTTTTGCTCAATTACTTCTACCGCTTCCGACATTATTTCCTGCGGAGACTTTGAGCCCCAGCTTTCGAGCGTGAACATAAATTGTGAATCGCTATTCTTCACGACAAAGCCATTCTTCTGGCAAATCTCGCCATATGCTTCTGTCCATTGTGTAACATCTTTAATTTCAAAGCCTTTGCTGGACTTTTCAACAATTGGTACTCTTTCCAGCACGGCCTTTGCATCCGCATTTTTTGTTGCTTCTATTTCTGGCGTGCCGAGATAATATGCATGGCCTGCATTCCACTTTGCGTGTTCTGCTCCCCTGCCAAGTATCGCAACCGCCTCCAGTTCTATTTCCTGATTTTCCAGAAGTTTTACTATTACTGTTTCCGGGTGGACTGCCTTAACATCTGGGTCCTTAATTTTCATATCTTTCGCGTAAACTGTTACCGGGCCTTTGGCTTTCAAAACTATTTTAACTGAACACTTTGCGCATAGCTTGCCATTGCATGTGCATTCGCTTGTAAGATTGTATCCCTTTGGTGTTTTCAAAACAACCAAACCAAGCCGGTGCGCCAGAATTTCGTCATAAATAGCAGATGAATTTTTCGTGAAATAAACATCATCTATTGCCAAAACAGGGACTTCAAACATCGCAGCACGCCTTATCTCGTTTGCAAACTCTGGCGTTGTCTTGTCCAGCATTAGCTTAATTTCGCTTTCATTTTGTTCCAGTAATTTTATTGCTACCATTTTATACCCTCCCGAACCTTTTGAGACCAAAAGGTTCGAGCGAAAAGTCCTGCCCTTCAGGCAGAACGACTATGCCTGTGATTTCATTCTCTTTAAACATCATTTCGTGTTTCATCTTAGACCCTCCTACCCCTCTTACCACCCTTTTTACGGCAGCCGCCGTAAGGAATAGGAGTGACATCCTCGATCCCCATTATGCGCATGCCTGCCCGTGTGAGTGAGCGAATGGCCGGCTGCGCGCCCTGGCCCGGGAACCTTGCGCCGTTCTGGCCGCCCTGCGCGCGGACTTTCACATAAATTTTGTTAACGCCCTTCTCGATTGCTTCAGATGCTGCCTTTTTTGCAGCCATCATCGCTGCTGTCGGCGAGCCTTCCAACCTGTCTGACTTTACCATCTGGCCACCAGAGGAAAAGCCGACTGTTTCTGAACCCGTGGCATCAGTTATGTGGATGATTGTATTATTATATGAAGCGTATATGTGCGCGATGCCGATCCGTTCTGCCTTTGCCATTTTATTTCCTCTGCTCCTCCCAGCCGCGATTTCGCAAACTTTGGTTTGCGAGACCTCCTTTTTGAAGGAATCGGCTGGCGCTTTTGTCGTATTCGGCTTTGCCGAATACAACTATTTGACGCTCCAAACAAAATCCTTCGGATTTTGTTGGACCAGCAAAACTTTGTTTCGCTTGGTCTTCCTGACCCTCCCGAGTGCGATCTGCGATCGCACTAAGTTTGGCTGTGATTATTATTTTCATTTCCTCTGCGCCTCCATTGCTTTTTGCTCTCTTACTGCCTGCTCGGCCTGTGCCTTCGGATTGAAGCCTGACACGAATGCAATTTCATCTGCCGGCCTGACAAAATAAGAAGGCGAATCAATCTTCTCGCTGTTAACAATGACTTTTCTGTGGACAATGAACTGCCTTGCCTGCTTTGGCGTGATTGCAAAGCCTTTTTTGTAAATTACTGTCTGCAGCCTTTTTTCCAAAACATCCCGCACTGTCAGCGACAAAATGTCATCAACGTCTGAGTTCTCGCCCATCAAACCCAGGCGCTGAAGTTTGTCGAGCAGAATTTTTTCTGCAGCCTCTTTTTTACTGCCTACGAGGCCGACTATCTGCTTGGCCTGCTCCCTCCAGTTCCTAAGCTTTGCCTGCGCTTTATATATTTCGCGCTTGTTTACCAAGCCGTACTCGCTGATTAATTTATTTTCATCCTTGATTCTATCCGCTTTCCATGGATGCCTTGGCCCCTCATATTTTTTTATTTGGCGTCTCATTCGGAACCGCGGGAACCAAATGGTTCCCCCAGTTTGACGCTCTTCCTGACCCCTCCTAATGCGATCTGCGATCGCACGAACGTCAAATTGGTTTTTTCACCTCTTTCCATTTTACTTACCTTTCTTCTCCGTTTTCGCTGTTGTGGCTGCCGTTGCCTTCTTGGCCAAACCTTTTGAGTCCAAAAGGTTTGAGCGAAAAGACCCGCCTTCGGCGGAACTAATCACCATTTGTTCTTTGCCTGACTTTATTTATTTTTCATTTACTTCTTTTTTCCCTTGGCTTCTGCAGCTGCCGTTGCCTTCTTGGCTGCACCTTCTGCTGCGCCTTTCTTCTTTCTTGCAACACCGAGCGTCGCGCCGCGCCTGCCAGTAGTTCTTGTCCTCTGGCCGCGCACCTTCTTTGAACCCTTGGTATGCCTCATGCCTTTGTAAGACCTTATCTTCTTGATAAATTTAATATCCATCTGGTTCTGCAGCGTGAGGTCTGACGCAATAAGATGCTTGTCCTCACCGGTTTCCAAATCTTTGCGGTGATTAAAAAGCCATTTTGGAATTTCATACTTCCCGGGGTGCGCCATCGCTTCTTCTATTTTTTCTATTTCCTCTGGCGAGAAGTTGCCTGTCTTTTCTATTTTATTCAGATTCATGGCGCTGCAGATTGCGTTGGCCATCATGAAATCCACGCCCTTGACATGTGTCATTGCCATAAAAATCGACATATTTCCATCTACATCTTTGTCCGCGATTCGCACCAAATCCCTAAATTCCTTAACTTGCTCTGCCATATCTTAACCTGTTACAGAAATCACTGCTTTGTTTTGTGCTGTAACAGCAACCCGCTGACGCAGGAATACTAATCGGCGGTTTGTTGGGTTTTTAAATGTTTCTAAATAGCGCCGTGGCCCGGATTTCCAAAGCCTCGAAGAGGCGTGGCACAGCCGAACCGCAGTTCGGTTGTGTCTTTGAACCGGGAAACCCTTGCGGGAACAAGCTGTCACGATAGAAGCATTAGCAAGAACTGCTTTTGCTCTATTTCCAGGCCTGCGGAGTACCAGGTTGTCCCACCACGGCACGCAATTAAGTCATAAAATTCATTTAAAAATCTACTTCGTCCCCTTCACAACCCAGAACCCGCCAGACCTAGCTAAAACCTCGACCTTTGAGAAAATTATTTTCATTTTATTGAATAAATACTCGCCACCCTTTGACTTGCGGGCCACGATTTGCAGGCTTCCCTTCGGCTTCAGGTGCGTTACCGCGTGCTCAATCATGTGCAGCACGATTTTGCGGCCGGCCACCATGGGCGGGTTCAGCAGAATTGCATCAAACACTTCTCCTTCGACCGGCCCGTAGGCATTTCCCTGCCGCGCCTCCGCGTTTTTTATTTTGTTGAGTTTTATATTTTTCTGCGCCAGATCAACCGCGCGCTTGTTTATATCCACCAAAATTACTTTTGCCTTCGGTGAAAGTTTTGCCGCGGCCAATCCCAAAAGTCCATAGCCGCAGCCCAAATCCAAAATCTGGCCGGACTTCGGCAGCTGCATCACGCTGGCCAGCAGTTCTGAGGCGGTGTCTACTTCTTTTGCAGAAAAAACGCCCGGTGCGGACTTCAGCTTTAACTCGATGCCACGGATTTTAAAATCTTCCAGCTCATACTCAAAATACTTTGACTTCGGATTTTCCGCGTAGTAGTGTTCAAATTTCATTTATGCACCTACGGAGCGGCGCAGCGGAACTTGTTCCGCTTGTGCCGTGTAGTAGTGTTCAATTTCTGTTTTGGGTTTCATATTTAATGTTATTTAATATTATTTAAATGCTTTTTATGCATTTAAATCCGCGAACTTCGGTTCGCGTTATTTAACTTGTTTCTAAGTGCTTCCGCACCAATGCCAGCCAGCATGCTAATGTACACTGTTGCGATGTCTATCTTCGTGTCAGTGTTTAAAGTTGCCGGCGTCCAGTTCAGCGCGTACGCCTCGAATAATTCCCAAACAATATTAAAAAGCGTTGCGGCAGCAATCGCATAAACAACTCCGCGCTTTCCGTGTTTTGACCAGAAGTAACTGCCAATGCCTGCGCCCATCAGGGCGTGGAACTGCGGGTAGTATGATATTGCATTCTTATCAACTAAAAATCTTGATATCTCTGCTGCAAAAGCAGCAAAGAACGCAAGAACTGAAATCTGCGCCGCATTTTTTAAATGCTCGTCATTAAAAAATGTTTTTAGCATTAATCTTCCAAAGCATATATATTTATATACTTAACGCAAAAGTACACATTATGTTCCGCTGGTACGGCTTGCTTGGTATTATTATGATAGTGCTGGGCGAAGTTGGCACGATTTTTAATATCAATCTGCATGTTTCGACTTTTCAGCTGCTTTGGTTTGGGTATATTTTGCTGATAGATGCGCTGGTTTACAAACTAAGAAAACACTCGCTGCTGCACAACGACAGGCTGCAGTTTTTGTTTATTGCAATTTTGTCTGCTGGCCTGTGGTGGATTTTCGAGCTGATTAATGTCTACTTGGGCAACTGGTCTTATGTGGTTGGCGGCAAGTCGCTGAATATTTTCGAGCCGGCCAGCGCCATCCGCGTGACAATTGCCTTCTCGACAATCTTGCCGGCATTCTTTGAGACGTACGAACTATTCAAGTCGCTACATTTATTCTCGCACGCGCATCTGAAGAAAAAACATAAAATTTCAAAAAGATTTTTATTTACACTTATTGGCTTTGGGGTTTTTTCTGTTCTTGCGCCAATAATCTGGCCGGATATTTTCTTCCCGCTGATCTGGTTCGCATTCTTTTTCCTGCTTGACCCGATTAATTATCTGCACGGCGTGCCTTCCATTCTTCAGCATTTGGAAGATAAGAAAATGCAGACACCAATCCTGCTAATGCTTTCAACAATTACACTCGGCTTTTTATGGGAGTTCTGGAATTACTGGTCAAACTTCAAATGGGTTTACAATGTGCCGCACGTAGGCTTTGCGAAAGTTTTTGAGATGCCTGTTATTGGTTACTTAGGCTATCTGCCATTCGGCCTATCGCTGTACTCAATGTATTATTTTGTCTACTCGCTGTTTAAGCACAGGGGGCATTTGCTGGAACACAAATTCTAGACTACCACGAAATCCGTCTTGATTGCCAGCCCCTTCTTCGCTGCCAGAATTTCTTCGGCATCCATCTCCGCAATGCCGATGGCTAGCAGGTTGGAGTGTGTGTCAAAGATTGCTGTGACATCGTTCTTCTTTAATTCTGATGTGACTGCAACGATTCCCGGCGCAAACACTGGCGAGCCGTGCTTCAGGTAATCAATCGCACCATCATCGATATAAACCTGCGGCAGGTGCTGGACGCACTCCTCTGGCGGCAGAATAACTTGTTGAATATATCTATCTTTTTTTGTTTTGGCATAAATTTCAAAATTTTTCTTAAGCTGCTCCATAGTAACTGAATGTTTTATTTTCAAAGGCCCGGCCTGCAGTCTGACGAGTGCGGACATGTGCGCCACAATCCCCAAACTTTGCCCGAGGTCTGAAATCCATTTGCGCACATATGTTCCGTGCTGGCAACCCATCTCAAAAACAACTGTGCGGTCTTTGATGCTTTCTATTTCTGCCCAGTAGATCTCGCGCTCCCTAGGACGGCGGGCAACTGCAGATACTCTTGGCGGTGTTTGAATTATTTTTCCAGTGAATTTTTTGAATGCTTCCTCGAGCCTTTCTTTTTCTACGGCTGCATGAAGTTTCATTGTTGCCTTGTACACCTTGCCTGCCACCGAGAGCGTTGGCAGGACTTTCAGCGCCTTTCCCAAACCAACTGGCAGCACGCCCGTGGTAATTGGATCCAGCGTGCCGGCATGCCCGCACTTCTGCTGGCCAGTTATCGCGCGGACTTCGTTAACAACATGAATGGACTTCGGGCCACTGGGCTTGTCCACGTTAATAATGCCAAAGCTGAGAAGCTGTTCTGGCGTTCTGGGCGCGAGGTCGAGAATGGTTGCTTTGCGTTTGAATAATAGTTTTCTTTTTACTTTTTCGAAGGGGAGGGTGTTCATGCAACTTATGAAAAAATGCGGGTTTAAAAACTTCAATATATGCGCGCATTTTTCCATCTCTCAAACTCGCCTTTCTGGGCAAGTTCAAGTTATTTTAAAAGTTCTAATAAAAGCCTTGCTGCCAGCCTGCTCGTAATCTTATTCACATCCTTTGGCGGGGAGACTTCAACGATGTCAAAGCCGCGGACTTTCTTTGTTGCTTTTAAGAACTGAAGCATACGAATCATCTGCCAAGGCAGGATTCCGGCAGGCTCTGGCCAGCCTGTCCCTGGGGCAAAGGCCGGCTCGATTGCATCAATGTCAATCGAGATGTAGATGTTGTCAACAGTTTTTACAAAATCTTTCAAATAGTCTAAAGTGCCAGCAGGTGCAATTTCTGTGTAAAACATTTCCGCAAAATTAAACCACATTTTTCCAGCAATAAATTTCCTTTCTTTTTCAGTAAAGTTTCTTGCTCCGATATGAAATATATTTCCCGAGCGAAACCTTTGGTTTCGCTGGGCCCAGCCGAGCTTCGCTCGGCTTGGGTTTTTGGAATTTTTTGGCAAACGCCTTCATCAATCCGTAAGATACGGAGTGGTCGCCGCCCAAACCGACGACGAGATTTCCTTTTTTGTATTCGTTCGAAGCAATTTTTTCAACCTCTTTGTGCAGTTTGTTAAAATCGTTTTTCTCTTTTATCTCAAGAAATTTTGTTTTCTTTGAAACTTTCTCTTCAAACTCAAAAAAGTTCTTCAGCTCAGTTTCAATTGCGTCGGGACCGAGCGCAGCGCCCCGCCTTTCTTTTTCGACAATACACTTATCAAAAGGTATTTTTATGATAGAAATCATTTCTTTGCTGGTGCTTTCTTTGGTTTTGCTTCTTTCTTTTCAGCTTTTACTTCTTTCGCTTCTGCCTTTGTTTCTTTCTTCACTCGTGGCGCTGCCTTCTTTTCTGTTTTAACGCCCAAACTCTCCAAAGCCTTCGCAACTTCCTCGTGGCTGGCCCCTTCTTGTATCTGCATTTTCTGGCCAAGGAACTGCAAGTGATCGATGTTGCATTTTCGCCTGCGCGTGTTTCCGTCCACAAGAACAAAATTTTTATCTACGACTTTAACAATCACACATTCCTTGCCGGCGTCCCTGCCAGCAACCTTAACTGCCAGCCTTCCGACTTCAGCCGCCATAGTTCACGTAACTCCTTAGCGAGATTGGTATTTCCTCCGGGCGAACTTCCTTGAATTTTACCTGCGCCCTGAGAATCAGAATTTTTCTCATGCAGTCAGAGCACAGCACGCCGCCGAACGGGCGCTCGGGCCGCCTTTCTGACCTTGCCAGCTTTCTTATTTCAGATGGCCTGCCTGCTGCAACCCCGTGCAGCTCCGCGCCGCATATGCCGCATGCTGGCTTTGCATGCTTCGCGTACTTATAGTGTGTAACTGTGCTTGAGCCTGGCACTCTTACTCGGATTTTCTTCAAACTCACTGACCTGCGCGGTTTTCCGCGTGTTTCAAACACCATGTTCAACTGCCTTAAACTACCTTTAAAAGCTTTTTAAAAATTGTTGTGAAAATCAGAGAAAATATAATATATGTCCCGACAAATCCCAGATGGCCTGGCCAGAAAGACAACGGAATTATGATTGCATTGTTAAACACTTTGTAGAGCAGGTTAAATATAAGTACGAACGGAATTATTGTTATTATCATCGGCCTGAACGACTGCGGCAGGAGTTTCGAGTTAAGAGCCATTATCTTGTTTTGAAGTTCCATGGCTTTCTGCGGGTTGTCCTTGCTTGCCTTTATCTGCTCCTGATATTTTTTAACATCGTCGCGGATCTGGCGCATCATTGCCTGATCGGTAAAATATTTTGTAACCAGCATGCTCGTAAATGATAGTATCACTGCCACTAAAAGTATGAGTAATACCGGCGGAATTCCGAATAAGTGTGGTGCTATGTGGCCTGCTGCAGCTGCTGTTGCGTTTGCTGCGCCTGCCAAATCTGCTGTTGTTGTGTTTACCATTTTTTAAGCGGTATATTTATAGTATACTCCTAGTATACTGTGTTATTTTTCATTCCTTGAACTCGCCTTGAAAGGCGAGTTCAAGTTATTCAGTCTGGTGCTATCACCTTTTTGAGTGCTGGATGCATTTCAAAGGCATGCTGTTTTGCAATATCTTCGTAGAGCTTATACACTATCATAACTGTAAGCAATATGCCTGTGCCTCTGCTTAATGCGTCGCCCAAGTCAGCGAACGCTGCCAGCAGGCCAACGAGCGCGCCGCCCATAACAGTCAGGCCGGGGATGTATCTGCTTAAGATTGACTCCAAAACCCGCGGGTCGCGCCGGAATCCTGGTATCTGCAAGCCGGAAGCAAGTATCTGCTTTGCCTGCGCCGCGGCATCCATGTTGGAAGTTTTTACCCACATAACTGAAAATAATACTGCGCCGAATATCATGAGGCAGGTATAAGTCAAAGCCTGCAGGAACATTGTTGATGTTGCGCTGCCCGTTATTAATGCGCTGAGGATATTTGGCGGATTCATCCAGAACACAAGGCCTGTTGCTGGCACATTCCCAGAGAATGTTCCAAGTATTGGCCTGCCGGCATTTTCGAGCAGCCTTGCCCAAAGCTGTA
>JACOYC010000008.1 GCA_016182015.1 Nanobdellati archaeon
ATCTTAATGCATCCGCACCGTATGTGTCTACTGCTTCGTACGGGGAAATTGTGTTGCCCAAGGATTTTGACATCTTTCTGCCCTGCACATCTACAATCATGCCGTGCATGAAAACTGACTTGTAAGATGTTTTTTTTCTTGCTACCATTGACAGCGCCATTAAGGAATTAAACCAGCCGCGGATTTGGTCTTTGCCCTCAAGTATAAATTCTGCTACCGCATCAGAATTTTTTTTCTGGTCGGCCAGAGATGCCCAAGGAGCTGCACCCGAGTCCAACCATACATCCATGACATCAGGGACGCGGTACATTGGGCCCCTGCATTGCTTGCACTTTATAATCACTTCATCAATCCACGGCCGGTGCAGGTTTTGCGGTGGCCTGCCGCTGTTTTTTTTAAGTTCCTGCGCGCTTTCAATTACTGTTATGAATTTGCACTCCTTGCAGCGCCAGATTGGCAACGGTATGCCCCAGAATCTCTGCCGCGAGATGCACCAGTCCTGTATGTTGTCCAGCCATGACGTGAACCACTCCGAGCCAGCCCAGTCCGGCGTCCAGTGTGTTTTTGAGTTTTCACTCAACATATCGCGCTTTAGTTTTTCGGTTGCAAGAAACCACTGCGATGTTAGTTTGTAAACTATGCCAGTGTAGCAGCGCCAGCAGTGCGCGTATTCGTGTGTTATTTTTGTTTT
This sequence comes from Nanobdellati archaeon, assembly GCA_016182015.1. GTDB lineage: Archaea > Nanobdellota > Nanobdellia > UBA10117 > UBA10117 > JACOYC01. The sequence continues at coordinate 692 of JACOYC010000008.1, forward strand.
TCCTATCAGAATGTTATTGTTTTCCAGGTATTTTATGAATTCTACATCATCTTTTCTTGCCACGAGGCCTGCAAACTGCCCCATACTTGTGGGGAAGTTTCCGAATTCGTCAATCGTGTTGTATGCGGGTATACCGTAACTCTTGCAGACTTCGTAATCCTCAGGGCCGCAGCCCGGCGCGCTGTGAACCAAGCCGGTTCCGGCCTGCAAATCAACGTATTTATCTGTCAGAATAACTGTATGCACGTTTGCTTTTTTGCTAAGCTCTTTGAGTTCAGGTATTATTTCTGCCATCGGGTGAATGTATTTTATTCCTTCGAGGTCTTTCCCTTTTACTATCTGCAGTATTTCGGAGCCCTGCTTGCCAGCAATCTTCATAGTTTTTTCAACCAAATCTTTTGCGATGATCCATATTTCATCGCCAACTTTTACTTTTGCGTATTCAAACTCCGGATGTACCATTACCGCAAGATCAAATGGTATTGTCCATGGCGTGGTTGTCCAGACAGTCAAGAACTCGTTTTCGGAATTTGCAATTTTGAATTTTATAAGTATAGATTCATCTGTAACGTCTTTGTACTCCAGCTCATGCTTGGCCAGCGCGGTTCCGCAGCGCGGGCACCAAGTCATTACTTTTTCGCCCTCATACAAAAAATTATTTTCATGCGCTTTTTTCAGGGCCCACCATGCGCCTTCTATGTAATAGTTTTTGAATGTCATGTACGGGCTATCCCAGTCCATCCACACGCCAAGCCGTTCAAAATCTTTTATCATCGGGTGCATGTTTTCCAAAGCGAAGTTTTGGCATTCCTCCGCGAATTTTGCAAGGCCGATTTTTTCAACTATCTCCTGCTTGTTTCTTATACCTAGCTTTTTTTCCACCTTGACTTCGATTGGCAGGCCATGCGTGTCAAAGCCCGGCGTATCATTTACATTAAAACCGCGCATCCGCAGGTATCGCCGGTATGAGTCTTTCATCGAATAGTTCCAAGCATGCCCGATGTGAATTGCGCCGGTCGTGTAGGGCGGGCCATCGAGAAAGAAGTATGGCTTTGCCTTGGCCAGCTTTTTTTTCAGCTTTTTGTAAATATTCTTACTATCCCAGAAGTTCTGGATGGCTGGCTCCTGCTTGAGCGGGTCGTATTTTAGTTCCATGGTAAAAACTTCTTTTAATGCTTTAAATAAATAGCGGTGTCAGAACCCAAACTCTTTATCTTCGTACAGCATCGCGTAAGTCGCCTCGAGCAGCGGCAGATTCAGATTTTTTGACTTTGCAAGCTCAAACGCAGCCTTTGTTGCTGCGTAGCCTTCAACAGTAATATTTTTTCCTTTCAATTCAGCAAGTGCCTCAGACGGTTTTTTTCCTGATGCGATGAGCTGGCCAAGCATGCCATTCCGGCCCCACTGTGCCAAAAACAAATCCCCTGCGCCAGCAAGGCCATAAACCGTTTTAGTTTTTCCACCACATGCCTTTACAAACTTTGCCATCTCTGCTAAGGCTGTAACATACAACGCAGATCTCTCATTATCTGTTTTCGCTGAATGTACTAGTATTGCATAAACATTTTTGAGTGCCGAGCATAACTCTGCGCCGCCGATATCATTTGATGTTTCTATTTTATAGCTCTTTGTTTGAAAAATCTTTTTGCATGATTTTAAAACCTCTTTAGTTTTAGACGCAAAAACAACACTGGTTCGTAATTCTTGAGAAACATCTTTTGCGTTCGACGGGCCAGCGATTGCAACTTTTGGTAAATTTGGCAGCTCCTGTTCCAGAACTTCTATCATTGTCTGGCCATTGTCAAAGCCTTTTGCAACGTTAACCACAATTTGATTTGTCAGGAATGGCTTTGCCTTTTGCGCAATGCTTCGCAGGCCGGAGGAGATGACAGCAAATACAACAATATCCGAATCTTTCAGTGCAGCTTCCAATTCATTTTCATAAAAAAAGTTTCCCTTGATTGGCGTTTTCAATGTTGGGTGGGGCTGGCCTGCTTTCAAAGCGTTAATCATGGCCTTATCGAATTCCGTGCCCCAGATATTTACGGCGTGGCCATTTCGGCTGAGCGGCACAGATATCGCAGATGCCATCGCCCCTGATCCGAGTATGGTAATTTTCATTCTATGTGTTGAACAATCAGAAAACTTATAAGACTTTGCTGTTCTGCTACGTTATGGAAATTCCGTTGCTGCAGTTCATGCGATCGCAGATAAAGCGGAACGAGTTCGCTGATTCGCTGCTGCGAATCGCACCGGGAGGGTCAGGATGAGCGTCCAACTGGGGAGGGTGGAGCCCTCCGCGGTTCCGGTGTGGACAGAAAAGTATCGGCCGCAGAAACTCTCTGAGGTGAAAGGGCAGGAGAAAATTACCTCACGCCTGTCCGCATTTATCGCGGCAAAGAACTTCCCGCACCTGTTGTTTGCAGGCCCGGCTGGGGTTGGAAAAACAACCTGCGCGATGGCAATCGCACATGAACTCTACGGCGAAACATGGCGAGATAATATTTTGGAATTAAATGCATCCGACGAACGAGGAATCGATGTGGTCCGCGTAAAAGTAAAAGATTTCGCGCGCACAAAAGCCCTTGAAAGCGTGCCCTTCAAAGTCATCTATTTGGACGAGTGCGACGCGCTGACAAAAGAGGCACAGGACGCTTTGAGAAGAACGATGGAAGATTACGCGCACACAACGCGTTTCATTCTGTCATGTAATTATTCTTCGAAAGTTATTCCGCCAATTCAATCAAGGTGCGCGATTTTCAGGTTTAAACCGCTGGCAGAAAATTATGTTGTAGATATATTAATAGAAACTGCAGCAAAAGAAAAGTACTTATTATCCGGGAAAGCTGCGAAATTAATTTATGACGCTTCTGAAGGGGACATGAGAAAAGCAGAAAATATGCTACAAGCATGTGCATCTACTGCAAAAGAAGAAAAGGGTAGCATAGATACGCCACTTGGAAATAAATATGAAACAGAATTTTCAATAGATCTGCCACAAGTTTCGGCAATAGTGTCATTCGCCGAGCCGAAAGATATCGAGCTTGCTGTCAAGCTCGCGCTTGCAGGAAAATTCCTTGACGCAAAGAAAAAGCTGACTGATGTGATGGTCGCACACGGGCTGTCTGGTATGGATGTCATCAAGCAGATTCAGAAAGAAATCTTGAATCTTGATGTTGATGAAAAACTGAAGATAAGGCTTACAAAGGCGTGCGGGGATTACGAATTTAGATTATCGGAAGGCTCAAATGAGTTCATACAGCTGGCTGGCCTGCTGGCTGAGATGGGATTGATTGGAGTAGGGAAATGAACGAGACAATTGCAAAAAAAGTTTCATTAGTGTTGCATCCATTTGCACTAATAATTCCGTTTCTTTTGCTCGCGGTTTACTCACCGCACATAAATTTGCAGTCTTCCGCTTTTTGGTTTATAGTTTCATTTGTTCCATTTTTTCTAATACCATTTGCAATATTTATTTATTTAATTAAAAATAAAATTATTAGCAGCCACGAGGGCGAGCAAAGAGAAGAACGCCCAGTATTTTTTTTAATCACAACAATAATGTGGCTCATATCTGCAGGCATACTATACTTTTTTAACGCGCCAAAGAATTTATTTGCATTAATTTTATCTTCCGCAATAACCGCCGCGATAATAACTTTTGTAACTTTGCGTTGGAAGATTAGCGTTCATACTGGCGTGCTGGCAGTTTTTGTTGCATGGGCGTTGCTTGTGTTTGGCTTGCCTGCAACACCATTGCTTATTTTACTTCCAATCTCATTGTGGGCAAGATATAAGCTAAAATATCATACGATTGCTCAATTGTTAGCAGGCATTTTTGTTGGCGCATTTTCAACAGCAGTAGTCTGGTGGATAGTATGACCATTCTGTGGACACAAAAATATTCTCCAAGAAACCTTAATGAGGCCGGAGTGATTAGCACCGCAATAGTAACTAATAAGGGATAACTTTTTAAAGGCACTATTTGTTGAATTTGTATGGAAAAACCAGCATTTCAAGGAAGGCCAGTGATAAGGAACTTAGACAAAGTTCCGCGAGCCAGCTTTTTAGAAGGCGAGTTTGGGCAGTATGTTTTAGAGCAGCATAATTTACTTGCAAAACAATTGGGCAGCCCTAGCGTACTTGATGTTTTAAACTACAAAAATAGCGTAGTAACAGGCTCAAATCCGTTTGTGGCAGTTGCAGTTAATACTATTTTACAAAGAGATTTTTCCGGTTGCCATGTGGCAACGCCAGCAGAATTGGAAGAAGTTTTGCAATGCGAAACTTTGCAGTTACGTGAGCATTATGAAGATACTGCTCTTGTTTTGCGCGGAGTAGGCCAGCCAAATTCGCATTTAGCAGTAAGGCTGTTCGAGCAATTAAAACGAATGAATGATGGCCGCGTGCCAAAATTACCAGTGATGCTTCCATTAGCTCAATTAAGCTTAGCTAAAGATGCTGAATCGCAATATGGTTTGGCCTTTGAACTTCAGGAAGATGCAAAGCCAATCCGTGCGCCGCAGTTGGCGTATGAAAATAATGGCAAAACTTTTGCTAAAACAGATAGAAACGGCTTGCCAGTATTCAAGCAAAACACATCAAGAACACTTTACACAATCGCCGATGGCCTTTCCGGGCTGTTCCTCAGCAGGGGCGCGGATCTCGGCTCCAACTGGGTCTATCTGGGCAACTCCAATTCGGGCGGTCGGGTACCTGTATATTGCGCCGCAGGCGCGAAAAAGTTATAAGCCATATTTATTATTTAACTCCGCCCTGGCGTAAAGCGCCAAAGGCTACACGTCCGCTAATAGTGCTTACTTAATAAGCCATAAAATTCAGCCATGACAACTTATTTTACTTTTTTGGAATGGCAGTGATGCATTGAAATTAGCAGGCTACTAAAACCTTTCCAGGCTGTATCTCAACAGGAACGCGAATCTCAACTCCAACAGGGACAATCTGGGCAACTCCAAAGCCAAAAGCAGGAATTATGCTTTTGCCAGAGATTTCGGACGGTCGAATAACCTTTAGAGCTGCCAGGGCGATGGATAATTCTGAAAATCTGTACGCAGAATTTTGCTCAATGGAAAATCTTGCGCGCGCATTCCGCAAAGCCCGCAAGCGCAAGACAACAAAGCCCTACGTTATTGAATTCGAAAAGAATTTAAATGAAAACTTAACCAATTTGCAAACAGAATTATTTTTGCACACCTACAAACCAAAACCGCTCAAAACATTTACCATACGTGATCCAAAGACAAGAAAAATCAGCAAATCAGAATTTCGCGATAGGGTTGTTCATCACGCACTCTGCAATATTTTAGAGCCAATATTTGAAAAAATATTTATTTGTGATTCATTTGCAAATAGAAAATTTAAAGGAGTGCACAAAGCGCTTGAGCGCTTTGACTATTTCAAAAGAAAAGTTTCAAGCAACAACACAAAGTGCTGTTATGTCTTCAAAGCAGACATAAAACATTATTTTGAAGAAGTTAATAGTGATATTTTAATTAAAATAATTTCAAAGAAAATAAAGGATGCACAAATAATACACTTAATAAAATTAATTTTGCAAAACTACGAATCAAAAGAAGTTGGCGCTGGAATGCCACTCGGCAACTTAACAAGCCAATTCTTCGCGAATGTTTATTTAAATGAATTAGATTATTTTGCAAAACATGAACTAAAAATAAGACATTACATTCGCTATGTTGATGATTTTGTAATTCTGCACAGAAATAAAAATATTTTGGAAATTTATAAAAATAAAATAAATGGATTTTTAAAATTGCGGCTCAAGCTTGAGCTGCATCCCGATAAATGCAGAATAAAGCAATTAACGACAGGAATTGATTTCCTTGGGTTCAGAGTGTTTTATTACCACAAATTACTTAAAAAGCGCACTTTAATAAAATTTAGAGGCACTTTTTCAAAATTATGTGTTCCGTGCAATAATTTGCTTGCAAAACTAGATTTAGAAGAATTTATGGCGGGCTGGCTCGGGCATATCAAATACGCAAATACACATAAGTTGCAAAACAAGGTTTTAGCAGAGTTTCATAAAACATTTAAGCAAGCTAATTCTATTTAATTTATGAATGCGTCGTGGACACAAAAATATTCTCCTCAGAAGTTGGCTGAGATAGCAGGCCAGCCTCTCGCGGTATCCGCGGTCAGGAATTTTGTGCTAAGTTTCTCCGCGGCCAGAAGGAAGGCGCTCCTGATTTTCGGCCCATCTGGCGTTGGCAAGACCTGCCTCGTGAAAGCCCTGGCCGAAGAGTTAAACTGCGAGCTGGTTGAGATGAATGCATCGCAGTTCAGGGATGCAAACTCCGTTGAACAAATCCTCGGGCCAGCCACAAAGCAGGCCTCTCTGTTCGGCATCAAGAAAATTATTTTAGTTGACGATGCAGATTCCTTGAGTGGCAAGCAGGACAGGGGCGGGCCTGCGGAGATTGCTGAAGTTATTGCCGAAACAAAATTTCCGATAATACTGACTGCAACCGATCCGTACGAAGATAAATTAAAATCGCTGAGACAAATTGTAAATTTAGTTGAGATGAAACAAATTGATTCCGCGGCTATTGTGGCGCGGCTGAAAGATATTTGTGCCGCAGAAAAAATAAATTATGAAGAAATGGCCATAAAGAAGTTGGCTGCATTTGCGGACGGCGACTTGCGCGCTGCGATTAATGACCTGCAAATGTTATCTAGTGGAAAAAGCGAAATCAAGGATACTGACATCGAATTGTTCGGCAGGGAAAAAGAATCTGAAGTATTTGATGTTCTGAAGCTTGTGTTTAATGCAAAAAGCACAGCGCAGATTTTTGAC
>JACOYC010000011.1 GCA_016182015.1 Nanobdellati archaeon
ATATATTATTTGGCACCAAAAGTTATTTAAGCATTCCTACTGCTCAAGTAAACAAATGCCAATTCCTGTCCAGCAAGACATAATCGGCCACACCTACCGAGATGCATGGCAGGCTGCAGGGGGCGCCCTGAAACAGAAAACACCAAAGGGACTAGAAAGTATTTTAGAAAATTTAGGCATCGATGAACATGCAATAGTTTCCAGCGCGGATGAAGCCTGGTGGGTTTTGGCTGCGGCCAGTACATACGAACCAAACTCGGTTCACATGGCAGAGGCCAGCGATGTTTTTGGCGGCGGAAGATTTGTGTTTCCAGTTCCGGTTTATTTGGAAAGAGAGGAAAAGCCAGGCCTGCTGCAGCGTCTGAGGGAGAATCACCCATATTTGTATAAAGGGCTTGTTGTCGCAACAGTCATTGGAACTATGGGCTTGGCCGCTGCTGCAGGTTTCACAATAGTAAAACACGCGGGCGCGCAGAATGAAACAGAATGCGATGCCAGCATACACAACGTAAGAATCGATAAGGATTTCAACGAATCGCGTTTAATAAATGATTGGGAAAGGCTTTCGGTTAAAGTACAGTACCAAGAGGAACTAAGCTGCGATTTTTTGGGATGGGATGTATCTATTAAAGTTGTTTCAGATAATAATACATTAGATACATATCATAGCGGAATGACAACTTTTGTAAAAAAAGGAGCGCATAACATGTCTGCAGCAGCCATACTCCCGATGGGCCAGACTTTCAAGCTAATAATCAGTAAAACATTGTGGCAGGCCAGCGGCCAGCCCAACATAACTGTTAATTATGTTACAGATGTTTTTGTTCCTTACCCGGATAAAGTTGTCAAATGGGCAATAAATAATGCGCCGACACTAAGATTTGACTCGCGCGAAAAACATTTCCCAACAGATCCGTACGGCGACGGGGATGCAGATGTTAGCAATAATCCCGGCAACTGGCCGCAAAAGTTTTCTGGCAGGCCGGTAATTTTCTATTCAATAACAGACAGCGCCTTGTACTTAAGTGATGATGCAACGGTACATCCCGAAGACTATAAAGATATTTTAGAAAGTAAGGTGTATGTCCAGTACTGGGCGCACTACGTCTGGAACGAGTGGCGCGGAACGGATAAGCACAGACTAGACAATGAACTTATAGTAAAAGAAGTTGACAGGCAGACAGGCGAAGTCACAAGAACATCGATGAGCATGCATATCTGGAACAATGTTTATGATGGAAATGTTTCTACCGCGTATGTTGAAAATGGCAGCCATGGCATGTCAAAAGACGGAAAGAGCTTTTTCTTGGAAGATTTTTCAACTGTTGGCATTACACTTACGCCAGATGATTACGAAATCAAACCGCTAAGCGTAATGGGAAAATATTATAAGCAGGATTTTCCTGGCGAGCGCGGAAGGTTTCCGGGGGCGCAGGAGAGGCACTCCCATCCGGAAATTGCATTTCAGGCATTTAATCTGCCAAACTCCATGAAGTTCAGCATACAGGACAGCCCGAATCTGGAATTAGTTTTGAAAAATCCAAATGTTGCGGCTGTCCAGCAGGGCGAGACAGTTTATGCGGCAAACAACATCGGCGAGGGCTTCCTCAATGGTATAGAATTTAAAACTACTGGCGTGCGGGAAGAAAATTATCGCGCAAAAGTTGAAGTTGGATACAGAAACGGGACAAAAAACGCAGAGGTTGTTTTGAGCATAAAGCCGGACCAGTCCCAGTATTTTCAGGCAAATGAAAGCGGATTAGAACTTGATAAAGATGGCGATGGGATTAAAGAAACACATATCCAGTACTCTTCAGGCCAGCCGGCCAGCCCACCCGGTTTGCTGGAAAAAATCCTTGTTGCCTGCACAGCAGCCGGCGGCGCAATAGCAGGAATTTTTGGTTTTAGACGGTGGCACAGAAAGCGGAAAAGTTTATAAACAGCAATACAAATTAATATCTGAGGTAAAAATGGTCTCTGGCTTTTTAGCCCAAGCAGCAGGGGAAACAGCCCAGGCATTTCCGACTACAGTATCACAGGTTACCGGCGTTGCGCCGCTTGATAATGTTATCGCGCTTTTGCAGCAGTTTGGATTCTTCCGTGTTGTCCTGCCGTTCTTGTTAGTTTTTGCACTATTTTACGGCGTGTTATTAAAAACCGGAGTTCTGGGCGAGCCTGACAAACCATGGGTAAAATCAGTAACTGCAATAATAAGTTTGGCGGCAGCATTTTTTGTGATTGGCTACACGCCAGTTGTTGATGCGCTCGTAGTGTTTATACCACAGGCCGCTTTCCTGCTCGTCATCGCACTAATAGTTCTAATGGTGTTTGCATTTTTCGGTTTTAAAACAGAATCAGTTCTCGGAGATCAAAAACCGTGGACTTGGGCGCTGGTAATTCCAGTGATTTTGATTGTGATTGCGATGGTAGGCGCTGCCGCAGGCAAGAACATCCCCGTCCTGTCGGGGCTTACGCAGTTTTTAATTGGCCAGGGGGCGCCATTCGAGCTAACGCCAGACACGCAGGCACTTTTGCTCGGCCTTGGCTTGATAATTGGCCTGCCATTAGTGATAGTTTATATTGTTCTGAAGAGTTCTAGCGGCGAAGATTGATAGCACAGCTGTATATTGCCAGCCGCATCGCTAATATAACACAAAAATTACAAAGCAGGGCAGGCAAAGATTTATATTCTATCTATTAAATAAATAAACATGGCCGCGTTGATTGATGCAGTTGGCATACTTAGCAAGCTGGGTTTCTACCAGACAGTCTTCCCTTGGCTATTAGTTACTGCTATGATGTATGGCCTGCTGACAAGATACAAGTTTTTCGGCGAAAAGTCAGGCACGATAAACATAATCATCGCTTCGGTTGTCGGTCTAGTATTTATCTCATTCATCAAGGCCTCGCTGTTTTTGCAGAATGTCCTGCCGTTCATAACAGCATTTATCATCATGTTGTTTTTCCTTGTAATGATTTTCCTTTTTGTTGGCGTGAAAGAGGAGACAATAGGCGAGGCGTTCAAACAGCCCTCGCTTTACTGGCCGCTCATAATGATTTTTCTTATTTTCACGTTTATAGTAATCCCGCAGATATTTCCCGAGCTGGCAATCGGCGCGAATCCCGAGCTTGCCGCCCAGTTGAACTATACAGCTGACCAGAAGCCGCAGGACGTTTTGTTCCAGCAGTCCCTCGGTGTAATATTCAGCCCAAAAGTGGTCGGCCTCTCGATAATGATTCTGATTTTTGCTGTCGGAACTTATTTTATAACAAGGGAACAGATAAGTTAAAGAGTTAGGTTTACGTAAATGCCCGTTTTATTTCTGAGATTATTTTATTAAACTCCGCATCGAGATTGTTGAGCACCGGTATTTTTCTAAGCCTGTGCCTCGACCTAAAAAAGGATTCAATGTTGCGCTCGCTAGTCATAAAATCCACTAATTTGCTAATGCTTTGCAGGTAAGGCCTTGGATGTTTGCTTATTTCAAGAAGCGCCAGAAGTCTTGCCCTTAAATCAGGATCGGCGCCCTTCCTCATGGAATTAGTTCCCAAAATAAAGAATATTTTATTGCGCACTATGTTGTACGCCCTCCTCATCTGGCCTTCCAACCATTTTGCATTTACAGCCATTATTTGCTACCTTTTTCCTTCTTCTTTTTTTCAACTAACGCCTGCAGCTCTTTGATATTTGCGGTGAATTGCGGCATCACTGTCTGAAAAATCTTCTGCATAGCCTTTAATTCGGTGCTGACATCAGAAATTCCCTTTGAGTACTCATCCATTTTTGCCATGACAGATTTTTCAACGCCGTCCATCTTTCCGCGCAGCTTGTCAATCTCATCTACAAGCCAGTTCATTTTTCCTTCAGCATCATCGCGCCATTTTTGCACCGATTCAAAATCTTTTTTAAATTTAGACCATTTCTCCGCGATTATTGATTCTGAAATCTGTTGTATGTCTTCTGTGAGAAGTGTGACAACTTCATCACGATGCTGCTCCTGCATGCTCGGCGGTGGCGGCGGTCTTGGCATGCCGGGCGGTATCTGCGGAAAGCCCTGCGGAGTTTCAAAGCCCGCGCCCTGCATAAACTCGCCGGCCCGCAGTTCTGCAAGAATAGTGTCTGCCGGATAGCCCTCGGTTTTTAATCGGGACGCGATTTGATTGTTGTTGAAGCCCCGGCCGCGCAGTTCCGAAATTCTTTGCTTAATCTGCGGCATCTCCGGGTTTGGTATAAAAATAGGGGTATGTGGAATCTGCCAGACTGGCGGCACCGGCGGCTCCAGGCCTTCTAGCGGCGGGCCCATTGGCTCGCCCGAATCATTGGGCGGCTGGCCAAACATTGGCGGCGGAGGAATTGGAGGCAGGCCAGGCGGTGGCGGCGGAATACCAAGCGGATACTCGTCTTCCTTTTTCTTTTTGTTTCCGAAAAGCGCCATTATGCCTTCACCCTTACTTTTAAGTCTGTCAGTATATTTTTTACAACAGTTTCAATCTCGCTTCGGGTTACAAAGTTCATCGGCTGCCACAGGCTTACATATCTTTCCAGAATCTTAACTTCTTCGCGCGAGGCAAGCTCTTCAAGCCGCTTCGCCAGCCTTTCTGTTACATTCTTAAGCGCGTCAAAATCCCCGCGCAGCGCCTGAATGCCGCTTTCAGTTTCTTTTACTTCTTCAACAACAGTCTTGTGTTTCTCAACCAGCGAATTATCAAGCAGTTCGATGTGCCCGCGCAGCGCCTCAATCCTGTCTTCAACAAGTTTTAGCCTTGCAGAAACAGAGGACAGCTGTCCGCGCAGCTCAGTTCTTATTGCACTGGCATCAATCTGTTGCTTGGGTTGGAACTGTGCCAGCAAGGGCGGTGGCTGGCTTGGCGGCTGAAACGAAGAAGGGTAGGACTGCATCTGTTGTTGTGTACTAAAGTCGGCCATGCTTATACATTTATAGCCGAATATAAAAAGCTATTGGAAAGTGTGCCTTGCTGAAAGGTGGTTAGGTATTTAGTTTTTGGTCTTCTGTCTTCAGTCCTCGGTTTTTGGTTATTGGTATTTGGTACCAGGCTTTTAGCAGAGCCGGAAATTGTTAAAACTTTTAAACAGGTATTTACAGTATTTAACATGGCCACCGAACAAAAGCCAGAGCCAGCGCAGTACAAGCTAGCCCATGAAGGTTCGGATCGTGTGTTAAAGTTTGACTACGAAGCTGAAACCCGTGCACCTTCAATCGAAGATGATGAAGTTACAATGACGCGCGTGTTTGATGCGCTTCTTGAGGCTGGTGATGTAACGCGTGTTTCTTTTTTACAGCGCGAGGAGTTTTCGTATGATTACTCACAAATAAAACTTCTGACTGAGCTTACGCGGGTTTACAAGAAATTAGTGGAGGAGGAAAATATTCTTGACATCAGCGGGCTGACCGGCCCGGAGTGCGAACGCTTCTACCCCGGCTGGCTTGATTTTTTGAGGCATAACGTCCTGCTCGGCATAAAATCAGATCCGGTTGGCTCTTTTGTGAATATAAAGCGGCAGATACGGGAAGAGCTGTTAAAACAGAGAAATCCGCCGCTTCCAGAATATCCGGCCTGCGGCCGCGCTTACTTGGTTTTGCTGCAGCACGCCGCAGACATGATGGAAACCTCAAAGCTGATACAGATTGCCGAACCAAACCTTGATGGCTATGCGCCCGGAAATCGCGATGTCTACGCGAAAATTTTCAAGCCGTCCATCCGCCCGTTGTTTATGTATACAAAAGCGGTTACCGACTACCCGGCAGGCGCGGTTGAGCTTGAGGCATATAAAATCAGCGGGGATTCGCAGGTGCTGATACTTAAGACCGCGCATGACATTCGCCCGGTTTATCATCTTTCGCCGCCGGAATTCAGGCTGGCCGAGGATAAGTATGCGCTCCTGACAGAAGCCAAGGCAGTTCTTGCAGAGCATAAACCGCAGAGAGAGGAATTTCTTCAGATAGAACGGACGCGGGAAATATTTTTTAACATCTCGCGGGATCTGATAAAAGACCTTGCACGTTCAAAGGGCCTGAAACTGAATTATAAAGAGACTGAGGAGCTGGCCCGTATACTTGTCCGCTACACGATCGGCTTTGGCCTGATAGAAATCCTGCTTACCGACGCGAATATACAGGATATTTCACTGAACGCCCCGGTTGGTTCGTCGCCAATTTCTATTATCCATGCAGATTATGGGGAATGCAGGACTAACGTCGTGCCGGCGCACCGCGAGGCTGAGAGCTGGGCAACAAAATTGAGGTTGATTTCTGGCAGGCCGTTTGACGAAGCAAATCCCGTTCTTGACACTGAGCTTCTTGTTCCCGGCGGGCGTGCAAGGGTTGCAGCAATCCAGCAGCCGCTTTCGCCTTCAGGCATCGCATTTGCTTTTCGCAGGCATAGGGAAAAGCCGTGGACGCTCCCGCTATTTATGCAGCAAAAGATGCTCACGCCGCTCGCAGCCGGCCTGATTAGTTTTTTGGTGGATAATGCAAGGACTGTTTTAATTGCAGGGACAAGAAGTGCAGGAAAAACATCATTACTTGGCGCGCTCATGGTTGAGATAATGCGCTCGAGCAGGATTCTCACTGTTGAAGATACACTGGAACTTCCGGTTGCGCAGTTGAAAAAACTCAACTATGATTTGCAGTCTATGAAAGCCCGTTCTGTAATAACCGGGGCAGAAGCTGAATTGCCAGCGGAGCAGGCCATCAGGACGGCACTCAGGCTTGGCGACTCAGCACTCATAATCGGCGAAGTCCGCTCGGTAGAGGCAAAGGCGCTTTATGAAGCGATGCGCGTAGGCGCGCTTGCAAAGGTTGTTGCAGGCACAATCCACGGTGATTCACCCTACTCTGTTTTCGACCGCGTGGTCAATGACCTTGGTGTTCCAAAAACAAGCTTTAAGGCAACGGATATAATACTGGTTGCAAACCCAGTTACAGATCCGTCAGGCCTGCGCTCATTCCGCAGGCTCGTGCAGGTTGCAGAGGTGCGGAAGCACTGGACTGAAGACCCGCTGGCAGAAAAGGGATTTGCAGATCTCATGACATACGATGCAAAAAACGATTTGCTGGCCCCGACAGATGTTTTGCTCGAAGGCGAGTCAGAAGTCCTGAAGTCCGCTGGCCTGCGCGTGAAGGAGTTTGCCGGCAACTGGGATGGCATCTGGAAAAATATAGAGCTTCGTGCAAAAGTAAAGCAGGCAATTTTGGATATTTCGGAAAAGGCAGGCAATCCGGACTTGCTCGAAGCCCCATTTGTTGTAAAGGCAAATGATCAGTTTCACATTATTTCTGACAAGGTAGCGCAGGAAGTCGGCACGACAGAAGCGGACAGGGTTTTCGCAATCTGGAATGATTGGCTGAAGATGGAAGTAAAACGGCACCAAAACATTTAAAAGTGACCAAAAGTTACTATTTATAACTAAAAGTTACTTAAAATGCACAGCATCAAAAAAGAACTCGCCCGCGAAGCCAAAAAGATAGCAAAAGCCTTTGCACAGCCAGAAATATCGGCCAGGCCAGTCAAGTTAGATGCCGAGCTTTACAGTGGAATAGTAAAGATTATCTCAAAAAAAGATTTTAAGTACCGCTATACGAGCATATCTGCATTTGTTAATGAAGCAGTTTATGAAAAAATAAAATCATTAAACGTGGCAGGAACAAAACTGAAGCTGGTAAAACTATAATGGTGGATTCAGCGCTAGTTGAAAAATATCGGGCGAAGATTGAGGGCCAGCTCGGGCTTGGGGAAAAATTTGAAGGCATACCATACTCGCGCGAATATGAGTTATTCAAGGCTGAACAGTACCCGAAGGCAACGCAGTTTTACGAAAAGCTCTGCCAGAAGTCCGCGCAAATCCTGAAAATAACTATCGCGCCGAAGGATGCGGAAAAGGTAGCTCCGGCGATACAGCTTGCCCACCTGAATGTTACGCCCGAAGGCGTTTACTCATTTACATATTTAGTAACGTTTGCCCTGCTCACAGTGTTCATGGTTCTTGGCGCTGTGTTGTTTAATTTGTTTATTATGTTAATTGGCTTGCTAATCAGTTTAGCAGTCCTTTTCCTGCTGCCAACAATCCCAAAGCAGATTCTCACAAGCTGGCGGGCCCGCGCATCCGACCAGCTGGTTTTGGCGGTTCTTTATACAGTAATATACATGCAGCACACACCAAATCTTGAGCGGGCGCTGAAGTTTGTGGCGGAGCACATGCCGCCGCCAATATCTCTCGATTTTACAAAGCTGCTCTGGGACTTGGAGCTGAAAACATATGCCAGCGCACAGGAGGCAATTACCACTTATGCCGAAACTTGGCGGAACTGGGATAATTCATTTATAGATTCTGTAAATCTGATAGTTGGCTCGCTTTACGAACCTGATCCAAACAGGAAGACAGAGCTTCTGAATCAGTCGGTCACGGTGATACTTGACGGAACACAGGACAACATGCTGTCCTTTGCGCATAATCTCCAAAGCCCGATGGAAGCGCTGCACATGTTAGGCATAGTCCTGCCGGTGATGGGCATGGTGATGCTGCCGATGGTCGGCGCGTTCCTCGGCGCGTCTTTCAAAAGCTGGCAGATAATACTGCTTTACAACATAATACTTCCGCTGACAGTCTACGGGATTGGCGCATCAGTCCTGTCTACAAGGCCTGCAGGCTCGGACGAGTCAGATATCTACAAATACATCCAGCAGCAGTACGGCACGCCAAAGCCGGTAATATTTGGAAAACAGGTTAACATCCCGCCGAAAATTTTGTCAGCTTTAATATTTATTCTCGGAATGATTCCGGTTTTTGTTTATGCGGCCGGCCTGACACAGCTCGCGCCGGAAAAATTGGATGAAGCAATCTATGGCCTGCCGTTGCTTTTTCTCAGCATTTATTCAGTTGTTCTGATTGGGATATGTATGGGACTTTACTTTTATTGGTCTGTCGCGCCGCTGATGAAGGTTAAGCACGATGTTGAGGAGATGGAGCAGGAGTTTGCATCAACTATCTTCCAGCTTGGCGAGCGCCTGCAGGAGCACAAGCCGCCCGAGCAGGCCATTTTGGATTTAGAGGGGACAATGCAGCAGAGCAAGATATCTGGCTTTTTCGGTGTGATAGTCAGCAACATCACAAAACTTGGCGCAAGTTTAAGAGACGCAATTTTTAATGAGCGCTACGGCGCGATCGCACTTTATCCGTCAGGCATAATAAAAAGCACGATGTCAATCCTGGTTGAGGGCGCGAAGAAAAGTCCCGAAGTAGCCGGTCGCTCGTTAATAACAATCTCAACTTATCTGAAAACAGTCCACGCGGTTACCGAAAGGCTGAAGGATCTGCTGGCAGATACAACATCAGCGATGCAGTCGCAGGCAAAAGTTTTTGTTCCTGTAATATCAGGAATTGTAGTAGGACTTGCCACACTAACTGTAGGAATTTTAAGGAATCTCTCAACGCAGCTGCAGGCGGTCGCCCCGGGCGGTGCGGAGGCCGGCGAGTCTGCCGCACAGATCAGCCAGACA
Organism: Nanobdellati archaeon; assembly: GCA_016182015.1. Classification (GTDB taxonomy): domain Archaea; phylum Nanobdellota; class Nanobdellia; order UBA10117; family UBA10117; genus JACOYC01. Next base: position 9,520 of record JACOYC010000011.1, read on the forward strand.
TCCGGCCTGCTTGATATTTTTCAGTCGGAATTTGCAATCCCGCCATATCTGTTTATCTCCTGTCTTACCTTCTCTCCGGCGTTATCAACGGCCACGATGAAATGGAGAAACGCTTCATGCTGGCCAAGAACTTGATATTCTCGACAATATTTTACGCAATAATATCTGCGGCAGTCGTGCTGATGTTCAACGCGCTCATCTCGCCAATCTCGCAAATAACATTCAGCGAAGAATAACTAAGGCTTTTTTAAAAAAAGTCTCCCGAATTAGTGCTTTTTGAGCGAAGCACTAATTTGGGCGAGCGGTTCCGTCACATGTATCATGGACGGAACCGAGACTTTCAACAGAGCCGTAACTAAGGCTTTGTAAAAATCTCGCTTTGCGCGTGTGCAGGCAACACTTGGTCCAAATATATGCCCAACCAACAACCAATAACCAAAGACAAGCCTTATTAATCCGGCCGGAAACTAGTGATAGAACTAAAAATGTCAGAAGCGCCATTGGAGTGGGCTGTGGAAAAATTAATCATACCAGCAATAGTAGTCGGCCTTGGCCTTGCTGTGCTGGCATATGTTTTGATTAACTCACTTAGCTAAATGTATGCGATAGGTTTTTAAATAAGCAGATTAATAAAAGTTTGAGGTAGTACAGATGGCCGCAAAAGCACAGGGGTTACCGATAAATTTAATTATACTGGCAATTATAGCCGCATTGGTTTTAGTTTTAGTTGTTGCGTTCACAGTTGGCGGGGCAAGCAACATCTTCGGGAAAATCTCAAAGGGTAGCAAGGTAATCGGCGGAGACTTGGAAACAACAAGGGCGGCCTGCAAGTCCTTCTGCGACAGAATACAGTCTGTTTCGAGCATTGACGACTGGACAAAGGGCCAGTACTGCGTAAGGTCTTTTGCGCTTGACTTGGACAGCGACGGAAAGTCAGGCGGGTTTGATGTAAATGGCGGCGCGCTGGACGGCGGCAAGTTCAACAAGGCAAAACAACAGGAAGCTGGCCTGAACTGCTGGGATTCCGCAATAGCTGTCAACTGCCAGGTTGAAGTAAATTTCCCGGACGGCTCAGCAAAACTCTGCACACCCAAGGCCGGCGCGGCTTGCGATGCTAATCAATGCGTATAGAGGTATGACAATGAAAAATAAACTACCACGAAAGGCACAGGGCTTGCCCCTGACAACAATCGCAATAGCTATTTTGGTCTTTTTGACCTTAGTTGTAGTCGTACTGTTCGCAACAGGCTCTTTTGGAAGGCTGTTTGGCACGGGAGCAAAGCTGACAAGCGCGGCTGGCGGCGAGGTTGGCGCGGATCAGGCCACATGTAACTCGCTCTGCTCAACTGCGTTGCAGTTGCCGAGCACAGCTAATTTCAAGGCAAGCGGGTATTGTGCTAAAGTTATGAAATATGATACCAGTGTTCCAAAAGATGGCGTATTAGATAATGTCAATTGCTGGCAAGGCCCAGTTGCAATAACCTGCTCAGGAACACTAAGCTCTGGCGACGCGGTGTCTAACGCAGACTGCTAAGCATGACTAATAAAAAAGCGCAGGGCCTGCCATTAACAACAATTGCGATAGCCATACTAGTAATTCTGACTTTAGTGGTTGTCGCGTTGTTTGTTACCGGCGGCTTCTCCCGCGTGTTTGGCGCAGGCGCAAAAGTAACAAGCGGCGGGGCAGGCAGTGTAGATGCTGATAGGGCAGCCTGCCAGTCGTTTTGCACACAAGCCCTGCAGTCACCAACAGCAGCCATATTTAAGAATTCTGGTTATTGTAAAAAAGTTTTGAAAGCTGATTTAAACAAGGATAATAAAATAGATGGAACAGTAACCGGAGGGGTTACAGAAAACAATTTCAGGTGCTGGGACGCTCCGGTAGAGTACCCAGTCGGCATAGACTGCACAGGAACATTGCCAAACCAAAACGGTGATGTAGTTTCAAAAGCAGACTGTTAGCACAACAATTATAAACTTCTTTTCTATCTTATTATTATGGCCACATCCAAAAAGGCGTTTACATTCAGAGTGCTTGCCATCGGCGTTGTCACAATTGTCGCAATTATCATAATCCTGCTGGCAACCTCAAAGCAGGTTGGGGGCGCAACCTCCCCGCTTGGCAGGCTTGGGGCATCTGTCAAAGAAGCGATTCCATTCATACCAGGCATAGGCGATTTAATTCCGAAGCCATGTTACAGCAATACTGCAGTCACGTTGTCCGCAGGCGACAACTACAAAAAGTGCCTGTGGTCGCCGCCTGAAAAATATGGGAGCACCGGCGGCATAGATAATATAATTTCCGGCGTCTACTCCTGCCCAATAGGCCATGTGGCTGATGCAGTTGACTTTGTGCCTAATCTTGCGCCAACAGATTTATTTAAAATATACTCCAGCACTGTATCTGACGATAGCATTAAGCGGGGTGCGGAGCCTTTGTATGTCCAATTTGCAAAAGAGGACACTGTAGATTTGTATTCGACAAACGCGCAGTCAGTAAAGTTTGCAGTTGTAACCGGCCAGCCGCAGGTGCGTGAGTTCAGGCAGTACGCGGGTGTTGTTATCAAAAACATCTACTGCAGTGAGCGGCTTGCGCCAGATTTAGAGCCAAGGCCGTTTGAGTTTATAAAATTCGGAAAAACATTTGACTTAGCGCCGATTGTTTTCGAGAATGACATACTTACAATCAGGCACGGCTGGCGAAATAACATACAGCTGACGGAAGATCAGGCCTGCCTTGATGGCCAGCAGGCAGAAAAGTTTACAATAATAAATCCTGCCAGCCAAAGCGCAACTGCATTTTTGTCCGGCAGCAGCACGTGCACAAGACAGGTTCAGGATTGGCCGGAAACGCTTGACAGAACAGGCAAGTATGTAATAGAATCAATAGTTGACCCGAATAACCTGCTGGCAGAGGGCAACGAGAAAAACAACAAACGCACGAATACATTTACAGTTATTCAGTCTGGCGGCTCGCAGGCCACCGGCAACAGATGTTTGAAGTCCAGCGACTGCTCGGCAAATAAAGATGAGTACTGCGAGTGGAGCAAAAGCCAGTTCAGGGGTGAAGGAAAAGGCGAGTGTTATAAAAGAATTGCAAATGATAAAAATTGCGGCGACGAGATAGAATATTACTTGGATGACTCGTGCCTTGGAAATAGTTTTTGTTACACTGATATTATTACTCCGCTGGCAATTTGCAAGCCGAATTTAGCAAGCGGAGTGGATTTGAGGCCGGCTATTGCTGTCAGCTCCACACACAGCATTGACCAGGAGGGCGCAACTGGCACTGTAACGTGGGGTGTTTCAAACGAAGGCGGAAAAGATGCAGCAGCGCAGTCTGACGCCGAGCTGTGGTTGGACGGCGCCAGGATTGATACATTTAAGACTGCTGCACCATTCAAAAGCAAAACATACCAGGAAAAAGGCACGGTTAATTTTAACGATAAATACAAAGCAGTTATAAAAATAGACATTAACAATGCAGTTCAGGAAGTAATAGAGGAAAATAACGAGCTCACTTTATGCCTTGTTGGCCCAATAATATACTACAAGGACGCGGACGGCGACGGCTTTGGCGATCCGAAACAATCCGTTACTGATTGCATGCCAAAGCCGGATGGCTATGCTGATAATGGCAATGACTGTGATGATGGCAATAGCAAAGTTAATGCTGGCTCGCCGGAAATCTGCTCAAACGGAGTAGATGAAAACTGCAACGGCTTTGGCGATGAAAGCTACCTTGCAACCCCAGGGGCATGCATCCCGTTGTGCACCGGAACACCGGCCAAGCAGTGCAGAGACTACAAAGACATAACCTCCTGCCTGAATAGCGGAAGCTGCGATTGGAATATTATATTTGGATCTGGTGTTTGCCAGGGCACGATAACTTGTGAAGAGTTTGGTGATAAAACAAAATGTCAGAATGTAGGATGCTCGTGGCAGGATACGTGCACAGATGCAGACGGCGACGGCTATGGGACTGCAGCCAGCTACGCTTTTTGCAATAATAATAACGCGCCAGACTGTAACGATAATGATCGTAATATGTATCCCGGCGCGCCGGAAATCTGTGATGGCAGAGATAATGACTGCAACAATAAAATAGATGACAGTCTTTCATTTTTTGGCTACGAGTGTTATGCTCTCGGCCCTGATGGGGTTTGCCCTGGCGGCGGGGATGATACGTTTTACAAGGACCTGGCAGGCGCAAAAAAGAATGCAGGCGTCTGTCAGGATAGCACAGACCTGTCAATTGTTTCCTGCTTAAGCGGGAAATGGCAGTGGGATTATACAGCAACAGCCGCGCAGCATGGCTGGATTTATGAAACACAGGAAGGCAATACGGGCGTTTCTCACTGCAACGATGGACATGATAATGACTGCGATAGCCTGCTGGACTGCGGCACACTAACGAACTGCAATCCAGTAACATTTGCTAACGACGGCGAGTTTAACAATGGCGTTTGCAACACATACTGCAATGACCTGGCCGCAAACACATGTACTTGGACAAGTCAAGGCCAGGGCCAAGGCGGCAGTGATCAATACCAGGGTGCAAGGCTGGCCTGCCAGAGCGCCTGCATAAGTGCGCTGTCATTAGAAAACAAGGCAGCGTTTAAAGGAAGCACGTACTGCCAATATTACACATATACTGGTGCAAGCAATGATGTATTAACAAAATGCTGGGAATCGCCACTTTCAACCTCCTGCAAGGGCACGCTGCCCTCAAGTGAAACAGTCGGAACGTATCCGCAGAACTGCCAATGAAAACCAGAGTTAAATCCAAAAAAGCAGGTGGTTTTGCTTTTGGCACAATGGCAAAGGCAATACTATTTTTAGTAATTATAGTCGCTATAATTTTAGCGATAGCCTCACATGCCCGTGGGGGGACATCGCCAGCCAGCAAATTGCTAAGCGGTGCAGAACAGGCAGCAGAGGGCATACCTGGCGTAAAAGAACTTAAAAAAAGCATATCTGGCTCGTGTTACCTGGAAGATGCCGCGTTTTTTGATTACGGAACCTACGGCGCATATTATTCAAATGGCGTGCAGCAGTTGAGCCGCGGTGATACTTTAAATGACTGTATATTCTCGCCGCCAAGCCCAAGCTATGGGAATGCAAACTACGAAAAAACATTTTATATTTCACAGCAGTTTGCCTGCCCGGAAGGCACTGTTGTGACAGATATAAACTACAATCCGTATTTTGCAGATGATTCTGATACGTTTAGCATATTTTCACCAAGCGAGATAACAATAAATACTAACAGCCTCACTATAAAATCCATGGTATTTCCTGACCGGAACAGCTTTAGCGTAAACCTTCCTTCCAAAAGCTTAAATACAAATGCAGTCCATTTTATGTTTGGGGTTGAACACAAGGCCGCGCACAGCTTTAACGAGAAAAAAGGAATAATTGTGACTGGCATATCATGCGCATAAAATGAAAATAAAAATGGAATCCAAAAAGGCGATTGAGTGGTATTACATCGCACTCATGATTATATTAATTTTAGGCGTGATACTTGTTCTGCTCTGGCAGGCCGGCGCGTTCAGGCAGCTCGGCACTGCAGCTGATCAGGCGCTGTTCGCGCCAATTAAATAAAAAATGAAAGGCAAAAAAGCAGCAGCATATTTTCCGGAATGGTTATTTTACGCGATATTATTTGTCGCCGCGATAATTATTATTTTGCTTTTGTATGCAGCCTGGACCGGAAAATTAGGGCCGCATCTAGCGTATCTTGGCAGGCAGGCCGGTACAAGCATAGTTTAGATTAAGATAAAGCTTTAATACTAAAAAGTTTTACCAAGCGCATGGCCGTTGGCAAAAAGGCAGACTTGAAATTTATAGCTTATATAATATTAGCAGCAGTTGGTGGTCTAATATTTATTATGTTTGTAGTGCTGCCTGCAACCACGGGCATCAGCTCGGACATGGGCGACAGGTTTTGCGGCTTAAATGCTGCTGCCAGAAATGCGGTATTCCCAAATATTGTGCTGCCGTTATTCCTGTGCTACGAGCGCACAGTTAAGGTGGATGCAAACGACTGGAACGAGTGCGACTCGGACGGAGCGCGCGGCTGGAAAAATGCAAATGACCGGAAATTATGCGCAGCCTACCAGCTCGCAATACTTGGCAAGCGCTGTTTTGAAATGTTTGGCGAGAATACATACACGCTCAACAAACTAGAAGTTGGTACAATTCCATGTTTCAAAGCAAGGGTTGTTGATCTGACTCCGGCAGGAACAGTAGTCGGTGAAATAGAGTTCACAAAAGGCATGCGCGCAAATGGCTACTGCACAATTGGAAGCAGGTTTAACAACAACAATTTCAATTGTGGCGATTCAGAGAACGTGCCAAATTGGAGGGATATTGTGTCTGGCGATAATAAAATTTGTTTTGATGAATTTGCTAATTCGCCGGATGGGATAAGGGTGAACGATGGTTGCTAGCTATGGCCAATCGCAATTTCAAAAGATGCGTGGTTCGTGCAACCTTTGTAATCGCCGTCAAAATCTGCGCGCAACAACCTGCCCTTCGGGAAAGAACTAGAATTGAATCTGGCGTCTGCTTCATAAACATTTGAGTTTCCGCGCAATGTTTTCATTTTCCACTCAGCCAGCACGCGTTCGCCATCACTTATATTAAATGATATGTCGTATCCGCCCTCCCGCCAGCTGGCAACATATGTTTTCCAGGTAGTTTCATTTACAAAATTTTTTATTTCTAATATTATTGGGTCGCCGGCACCATGGTATTCCGAGTAACATCGTTGCGGAATAGTTTCAAAAGAAGTTGTTGAAGAAAGGCTTCCCTTTTTGGCAGTCGCAACAATTTTATGCGGCTCAGATTTGCTAAAATCAGAAATATCTATGAATGCCTGCCCGCGGGAATTTATACTTGCCTTGCCAGATTTTATTGGAGATGATTCGCCGGTTTTGTATATAACATAAGAAAGCTCGCCGTTTGATGAGTCGAGATTTGTCTGAAACATAATTTCCGGGGCGTGGGTCTTTTGTTGCCCCGATGATTTTTCGTAGTCCGAGTACACCACTGCCCAGACTTTTGGAAATTCTGGTTTTTTGTCTTCCGGCTTTTTCACCGGCGCGCTTCCAAGGCAGCCGGCCAGCCCGACTGTAAACACAACCGCGCCAACAACAAGGAGCTTGCGAGCCAAGTCATAGCCAACCGGGTGTTTTTGTTTTAGCCTGCCCAAAAATCCCGGCTTTTCTGGCCTGTCAAGAAATAAATTTGTTTCAAACTTGTTTCCATCGTGGTCTGAAAAAACAACATTTGGCTCGTACGCGCCGGCCAGCCCAAACAGTAATCTTGCATCATCTATGTTTCTTACTTTTTTGTGCGGATTAAAACCCAACTGCACAACAATGCTTTTCAGTTTTGTTTCAAGGTCATCCTTCACGATTTCAGCGGCAGCGCCGCCGGATTTTATCCAGGCGGTTTCATAAGTCAGGCCAACCAAATCTTCTGGCGAAGTCATGCAAACACAAGCACAGTAAATTATAAAAATGTTTTGGCTCAAAACGCTTAAATATCTATAAGTTGCAGTTAGGTTAATGGCCACATTACTGCGGAGCAAAAAGGCAGGCATAGTTGGAGTTATAATCGACGTAATAGTTGCAGCGATATTTATTCTCATGGCCGCGACTTTTATTTCGGACGTTCTTGGCGGCTTTGTAAGCTGCACTGGCCAGATTGAAGATGCGTCAAAGGTTGTCTGCCTTGGGAATGGCGATGGCAAGGTAGTTTGCGTGGACAAAGACAGTGGCGTTGAGAAATTTTCTTGCGAGGCTGGCTCCAAGTGGCAGGCAAGGACAGCTGCCTCGCCGCCGAAGCTCGAGTGGCAGGCCCCAGCAGAGGAAGGTGGATTGGCGACAGGCAACATATTTTTTGGTTTGGGCGATCACTTCTGCGCGTACGACTGGAAGGGCGAAAACATATGGGGCTTCAACGGCTGTGCAGATTTGAGCGATGCTGCAATACCAACTAGCTCAGATATAAATAGTGATGTTGTTTGTTTTGGAAATGGGGCAAGCCACACAGCGTATTGCCTGGGTAAAAAGACAAGCGAGGTAAAGCTAAAAGTTCATTCAGATCCTGACTGGGGATTTGTAGATGCTAAGTCAACGCCAGCGTTAAGCAAAGAAGGAAATACAAATTATGCATATTTTGGTTTGGGAAATAGGGTTTGCAAATATGACGTTGCGAAAGGTGACGCTAAAGATGCGCCGAATCAGGCAGAGTGGTGTAACAGCTACAAGCACACAACAGTAACCGGAATTTCTTCCGGCACAGACAGCAATTACTACTGTTTTGGCAGTGGTGATGAGCCTGCTGGCACTGCTGAATGGGCGGTCCACTGTCTCAACCCAGACGGGAGTTATGGGTATAAATTTACTGGCAGCTGGAGCGATTGCCCAGCGGCAATAACAAAAGGCGATAGTAGCAGCACTTACAACGTTAACGCTGAGTGTAAAACCAGCGCAACACCAATCATAAGCGGCAATTATATTTATGTTCCGCTCGGGAACAGGATTTGCAAGTATAATATTAACGATCCACAGCTCGCTTTAGGCATAAAGCAGAATGGCGAAGGTGCTGTTTGGTGCACAAAAATTAGTTCACAGTCATTTGAACTTAAATTTAAACCACCCTACGATCAAATAGTTCATTGGAATAGCGGTTATGTGTCCGGGGACGATGGGAAACGTTTTATTTATGGCGAAGTAAAAGGTGTTATAGTCAGCGGAGGATTTATTTGTACAGCGACAGATTTAGAGATAGTTTGTTTTAACAACAATGATGCCACGCCAGTTTTTACAGGTCATATATTAGGTCTCGACGTTGGCAGGCATCCTGATTTGAAAGTGACTTGTAGCAGGGATGCTTGCAAGTCAATGGGCCAGCCAGTTCTCTCTGGCGGCAATCTTTACTTTGCATTGGGTGATTTGCTCTGCAGCTACCCAACCAGCGTATTTGCTGCCGGCAAGCAAGTCGAGATAAGCAATGAGGACGATAAATCTGACGGCAGGAACTGGTGTGTTGATGTCAGCGATAAGCAGATTCAGACCGGCGTTGCAGCAGCGCCAGAGCTTGAGATTATAGAAACTGGGCCGGCCAGCGTGCAGACTAAAGCCGGCAGCGCAAGCGTTGACATTTACGCAACAACAAATATTCCAGCAAAATGTAAATATTCAGATGAAGGAAAAATAGAATATTCAGACATGCCGGCAATAACAGAAAAAACTGCGAACGCAGTCCACTCGTGGCCGGCCGGCAGCTTAGCTGTTGGCAGCTATTCTTATAATTTTGCCTGCGCTTCAGATGTGACACCAAATATTGCAAAGGGAACGCTGACAGTTGTTGTTTCACAGCAGGTCTGCCAGACAGACTTGTCTATGAGCAATCCAAGAATATTTTATCAGGACGGCACGCAGGCAAACTTAGCGGACTTCCAGATAAACAAAAAGTTCAAGGCATATATTGATTTGAAATCAACAAGTCAGGACTGCACAGGGCCGGCAGATGTTCATCTCTATGGCAAAACTCCGACAACAAATGAGATGGAAATTGTAGTTAACCCGCCGCCGTGGACCGACAAGAATGCTGATACTACGCTGGCCTACCCGCAGGCGTTTGGAGTGTACGCGCAGCTGCCTAACAATGGAGCAGGCACATACACCTTGAAATTTTCGCTCGCGATCGACGCCGCAAAAGTCAAGGATACGGAAGCATCGAACAATGAATACTTGATACAAATGGTTGTAAAATGAACAAGCGCGCACAGACAGATACAGTTTTGATATTAGGCTTAGTTGTATTTATCGCGATTATTTTGCTGCTGGGCTGGACACGGCTGGTAGGCCCGCTGCTAAAATATTCGTACACAGTTGAAGCGTATGAAGTTGCCTTGGGATTGGACGCGGCAGCCGCAGCGCCAGAACAGCTGCAGCCGGCATTCATCATCGCCAATAAGCCAGCAACACAAAAAGATTTAGATATAGGACTTGGGCCATACCGCACTGACAGGAAGGTTTCGTGCAGCGATACTGACGTAGACATACAGGAACGCGCGATCAATCGCATAACTGGAAAATTTGAATGGACTGGCAGGTCAGCAGAGCCGCTGCCAAAATATGTTAATGACAAAAAGCTGACATACTTATGCAGCAAGACATTCGGTACATACTCGCTGGAAAAAACATGGGAGTATAAAATCGCAAACGCGCAAAATACTCTGAGGGCGGTTGACTAAAATGAAAATAAGCGGAAAGAGGGGCGGCGGCTGGCTTACATTCTTTGTTAATCATATATTATCGATGCTGCTTATTATTTTGGCAATTTTATTCCTAAGCATTCTTATGAAATCAGCGCTGCTGTCAAAGGCGCCGGCCAGCGATGTTGGCGATTTGCGCTACAATCTTCTTTCCGCAAGGCTGCTGAATTCTGCAGATTGCCTGGCATACGAAGACGCATATCTTGATGCTGCCGGCAATAATATTGTCAGGGTCCGCGCCGGAATAGTAGATATAAACAAATATTCAACAAATGAGTGGTCTGTTTGTTTTGGCAATCCAAATACCTATGCTGTCTTGTATTTGGAAGATTTTACAGATGGACAAAACTATGTTAGCAATCCAACAGCCTCTCAAGTTGATGCATCGTACAGAACTGATTACTATTTTGTTAGGATCCGCAGCGGCAACGAATTCCATGACGGACGCATCAAAATATCAATTAAGGGGCCTGATTAAATGCACAACAAAAAAGCACTTGTCTCAGAGATGGTAAGCTGGGCGTTGGCAGTCCTGACGCTCACATTCGCATTTTTAATACTAATAATAGCTTCGAATTTTAACTTTAATGCTGACCCTTCGGTAAGAATTTCCGGCCTGAGCACAAGTTCTGCGTGTAATCATGATCTATTGAATTTTCTGCGCGCGAACCCGCCCGAAGACAGAAGTGTGACATTCGCAGAGCTGGCCGGCCTGTCACAAACAGACAGCGCGGTGCAAAATAAATTTAAAACCTACGCGGAAAATTATTTTGTGGCAAATTTCAAGCGTGGTGATGCAGGCAGGCAGGGATGGAGAATACAGCTTTTAGATGCAGATTATGTTCCGCTGATGGAAACCGGAACATTGCAGGATGCAGCAGTATTCAACAGCTGTTCGCAGATAATACCAAACTATGAAGGAGGCGTGTTGGCAGTAAGGCTCGGCTTGGCATACTAAAATGTTCGGCAAAAAATCTTCTCTAATGGATTTTGTGATTGTACTATTGTTTGTAATGGGTGCGATCGCCATCCTCAGTCAAAAAGATACGATAATCTACACCGTCGGCCCGAAAGAAATTAAGCTGCTGCACGCCTATTCAGAGGGCGAGGAATTACGTGAATACCTGCAGACAGCAGCGAAATTTGCATTTTTACAGTCTGCTGAATCTGCCGGCGCGAAAACACAAGCAGATTGTTTAATGCAGATAAATTCCCAGACATTTAAAGATGATGTTAATAAAAATTTTATTACTTATGCTGACAGCCATAGGTCTGGCGAGCAGCAACTTGGTTTTAAAGCATTTGTCGGCGGCAGCTTTCAAAAGCCTGTGCTGCGGGCAGCAGCGAATAGTATTTATATTACTATTTACCCTGGCCAGCAATTCGCTGGAGTAATAGACGCCTCGCTTACGCCGCAGTTTAACCTGCGCTACAGCATAGACCCCGCCGCAGTTACAGATATTAACTGCGACGCATATCTTAAAAAATATCTGGTGGTAAAATGAATATAGAATATCAAAAATCAATAACGCGTAGCCTGCTAGTTCCGCGGATTGCTTTTCGTAAGCAGAACGAGTTCCGCTGCGCCCATCTGAACTTTATTCAGATCGGGCCTAGCAGAAAAGCAATAATGCCGGACTGGCTGAAGTGGGCAGTAATTATATTGATATTTCTCGCGGTTGCGGCCGTGATTCTGTGGCAAGTTTATAATAGCGGTTTAGATATAATTAAAAACCCTGGCGTGTTTAAATTTAAGGTATGAAAGAACACAAGAAGGCAAGCGTTGACATAGACTTCCTTTTGAAGATGATACTAATCGTGCTTTTTGTTGCTGCAGTTGCTATTTTTCTCGTGTTTAAATTTAAGCCAGATATTTCAAGTTATGTTTCAAATTACATAGTTGGGCCACTGAAAGGCAAGTAGTTAAAGGAAGTGAATAATGGATAGATGGGTTGCATGCTGGCAGAAACAGAATGGAGGTAATATCGGCTGTTGCATTGCGGAGCAATGCGACCAAAGCGCCGGCCGATTCCTTCAAAAAGGAGGTCTCGCAAACTAAAGTTTGCGAAATTGCGGCTGATGGAGAAATGGGTTGCGTATGTGTTGATTTCGGTTGTTGCGGCAGTTATAATAATACTGCTGGTTTTTTCAGGCCTTCTGCCGAAGGCGCTTAGCGCAGCGTCTGGCCAGCTGAAATCCCCGTCACAGTTTTTGCCAAGCTAGTGCCAGCGCCAGTGCTGTATAATCCCGATTGTTGTTGCAGTAGCTGCGAACAGTACTAATAGCGAACCCATGAACCAAAAATTATTCTGCAGCAGGCCATACAGGGTAATAGGAACCGCGGCCAGCCCAAAGGCAAGCGCTGGCAGGTGGTGGTGGCTCCTGAACGAGCCGGCTGTTAAATTAACTTTCCTTAACCGTCGGGCCATATGTTTATTTCTGTTTTGAACTTTAAAAATCTATTCCCTAAAACTAACAGCTCAACTACGCGCCGCGCGCATTAGCATGTTTTTTAAATATGTTATTTCTTGTATAATGTTTAAGTACGCCGCGGTTAAATCTTTTGCGTTTACAGGATTTCTACGGGCGAATATTAAGCTGGAAAACTCGCGCACCCTTTCAAGTGCAAAATTAATTTTTCTTTCAGCTTCCAGTTTTTGCAGTTCTGTCGGCATGCCTCTAATATGAATAATACCTACCTTGATTTTGTGTAAGCTGTCAAAAACATCTGTCCCGCTGAACTCCGCTGGCAGCGCCTGCCGCGCAAATGCAAGCCATATCTTTTCAAGGATTCTAAAAAGCCCGTAATTTATTTCAAGCTTCCTGCCAGTTAGTTCAACGACTGCGATTGCCGAGGCCATCTATGACACATACCAGATAGATTTAAAAAACCAACTATCAGTTTTAGAACATGGCGAAACTAATAAGTGGACAGATAAGCCTGCGGGAGGATTCAGCGGCAAGTGCGTTCGGTGAAGCCGAATGCGCTCAAAGTGCCGGCTGATTTCGCAGCCGTGGCAAAACTTCGTGATGCCCGCGCATACAGGAGAACAAAGCGGCCATTCACACGAATCTCAAAATTACGGTCAAAGGGCTATGTAAAGGGCGCGCCGCAGATGAAAACAGTCCAGTATGATATGGGAAATTCCAAACTACCCTACTCGCACGAAGTCCAGCTGATATGCACAAAAAAACAGCAGATTCGTGATAATGCGCTTGAGGCAGCAAGGCAGGCCGCTGTTCGTTATCTGGACCTGAATGCCGCTAAGGAAGGATATTATGTTAAATTGAGAGCAGTCCCGCACCACATAATCCGTATGAAACCGCTGGCAACAGGCGCAGGCGCAGATAGGTTCCAGCAGGGAATGAGCCTTTCATATGGCTCGCCGGAAGGCCATGCGGCGCAGGTTAAACCAGGCAAGATTCTGTTTAGTTTTTATGTAAATGAAAATCAGATTGAAATTGCAAGGGAAGCAGCAAGAAAGGCAGGCACAAAGCTGCCGATGCACTGCAAGATTGAAGTTTTAAATATTATAAAAACAACGTAATTAATTTAAAAAATAAAAACAAAAAGAATTTACCTGCGGCCTTTTGAAACTGCTACTCCGATAATTCCGCCAATCAGCCCAAATATCAGGCCAACAACAACTGAAACTATCAGCGCCAGCAACCCTATCGCTGCACCGATTCCGCCGCCAAGCGAGCCAAGCAATGCGCTGCCAACAACACTTACGGCAATAAGTGCAAAAATTCCGCTGACCAGGCCGCCAAGTGCGCCGGTCACAAGGCCAGTTACAACACCTTTGCCCATATCCCTGTCTTTAGCATAATATGCGGCAACAGCTCCACCAACAATAGGTGCAAGTAGTCCAAGCAGGCCAGCCTTTACTGCGCCCAGCACTAAGCCAAGCACAACATAGACCGCCACGCCTATCCAGATAGATTTCCAATTCAAATTGGCCATTATTACCACCATGCATCTATCGCCGCTCGGGCTTTATAAACTTTATGAAAAACGTTTTACACGTTTTCCAGTCCTTTTGCCTGCCCCACTATGCGAGTAAAAGTTATATACTATTATATTCTTGTTTATTTATGGCCACTAGTATTAAATGGATTCAGGATATTTCGGATGCTGATGAAAAGTTATTTGGCCGCGAGACAGCCCTGCTGTCAAGATTGAAAAGGACAGGCCTGCCAGTTCAGAAATCCTTTGTGCTGTCGGCCGCGGCACGGGCAGATTTTAGCAGAAACAAGAATTTTTCAGAAGAATTAAAAGAGGAAATTGAGGCAGCATACTCGTTGCTCGGTTTTGAACCTGCCGGCAAAAAAAGCGTCGATGACATTCTTTCGAAATCGCCGGATGTAGCTGCCACGGTCTGGCCGGCCAGCGCACCGCTGGCAAGAAAGCTAAGCATTACAGGTTTTACTAACGTCCTGCAGGCGATCCGCGAAATCTGGGCAAAGCACAAGTCGCCAATAATTATTCAGCGCCAGATCAGCCCGGAAAAATCTGGCAGTGCAAGAATTGAAGACGGAAAACTAAAGATAGACGCAGCTTGGGGATTTTACGCGCCAAGCCCAGACAAAAATAGCATGGTTGTTGCAGACGAGTTTGGCAGGATAATAAGGAAGAACATTCCGGACAGCCTGAAATCGCGCGAAATTATTTCTGATGCCGAGCACGGAATAATAGACAAGCTTGCCAGAAAGTCAGAAAGTGTTACAGGCCAGCCGGTTTCATTTAACTGGTCACTGGCCGGCAAGTCAGTCTATCTGGACAGCATAAGCACAAGCGCGGAAACTTACGATTATGCGGCAGGCTTTTCATTCTTGGAAAACGGGTCGGCAAAGCAAAGTCTAATAGACAACTTGCTGAACGTTTTTGATGGCTTAAACATCGGCAAACCCAAGGCGCCAAAAGGCGCTGAAAATACATCATATCTGGAGATATTTTTTAACAAAATAGTCGCGCCGATAACCGGCAGGCTGCAAACTGGAGACCAAGAACAAAAGACAAAGAACGAAATAATTTCAATCTATGATGAAGTTTGCGCAACCAATCTGCAGGCACTAGTAGTAAATACCAAGGCTGCGTGCGTTGAGAATGCAATACTTGACCTTTCGGAACTTAGCAACACCGAGAATCTCTCAGAGTATGAAAACCTGATTTTCGAGAAGGCCAGCGGCATTAAAGAGCCATGGGTTAAAATATCCAGCCCGCTCGACAAGGAGTCGGCGGAAATATTCTCGGCCGAACTCAGGGCCATCAGGCGTTTAACGGAAAATAACGTTAATTTCGGTATTTTGGTTTCAGGAATTTCCACGATTAACGGAATGAAAAAAACAAAAGAAATACTGCAGAACGGCTTGCAGGCCAGGATCGGGCTGGAGTTTGACAGCATGAATTCTGTAATGATAGCAGATATTTTGTGCAGGCTTTCCGATTTTGCAACTGCAAACGTAAAAAAACTTAGGCAGCAGATTTCCGGCCGGCCATTGCTGCGTGCTCTAAAAGACATACACCGCAGCGCCAGGGTTGCAGGCATACCGTTCTCTCTTGTGCTGTACTCGCCTGACAAATCTCTTACAGAATTTTTAATCCGCGAGGGCTTTGAAACAATTGCGGCGCCTGAAAAAATTCATGATACAATTAAACTGCACATATTGGAAGCTGAAAAAAAATTGCTGCTGGCGCGTTGAAATCAAAAAGTTTAATCAATTGTATGCTCTTAACTATAAATGTTTTTAAATTACAAAACAAATTTTATTATAAGGTGCAACTTTGGGAAGGGCTTGTGTTATCTGCAAGGAAATAATCTTCAGGCCAGTGTGCACGCTCTGCATGACCGATCGGGTGGAAGAGTGGCTGGCCATGAAGAAATTAAACATCATCCGCGAATTCAGGCAGCAGGTCCGCGCGCTTTTGGATTCTGTAATGGCACGGGAGAAGATGAACTGTGTTTCCTGCCGTTCTGAAGCGACCGCAGTCTGCAGCTATTGCTTTGGCAGCCGCGTGGGAAGCTGGCTAAACAAGCGGGACAAAAATCTCGGTTTGGAATTTGCCCGTTACTTCAGGGAAGAGCTGGCAAGCCCGAAAGTAGCCCTTGCTTAGGCCGCAGGAAAAATTATTCACATGCAAACTTAGTAAACTATTTAAACAGCCCGATTTTATTTTCTGGCATGGCCGCGAGTAAAAAATCTATAACGCTGAGCAGATTTCAGCGAATTGCATTTCGTCCGCGAAACGCGATTACGCCAATAATCGCAATCATTCTTACTATGATGATGGTTGTTGCCATTGCCGGCGCGATGTTCTATTGGATTTCCCGCATCCAGGGCCAAGGCCAGGGCGGCGTGGAAAGTTTTTCTGGCAGGTTTTTTACAACAGCTGCAAGCGCCGTGAATGTCGTGCATGTTTCATACAACGGGAGTTTTGCAAATGCAGAACTGCTTACAATGTTCCTGCAAAACATCGGCAACTCTAACATACCGCTCGACAATGGCTCTTCATCACCGACAACTGAGTGGGTCGTGTTTGATGTAAATGGCAGGCCTGTATGCAGCTCGAACTGGGGCGGTGTTATCGGCACGAATGCGACAATCAGGTGTATGAGGGGCTGTGCCACAGACATACTGCCGGGCCAGATAAGACAAGTAGTGCTAAACCTGTCTATCGGCGAATGCACTGTGATGAATATAACAAATGGCACGCAGGTAAAATTTATAATAGACTTCTCCGGCAAGACAACAACAACCGGAACTTTCATAAAAAATGTGCCATAGTAATTGGCTCTGCTGAAACCCAAGCGAACCGCAGTTCGTTGGGAAAGCAATAAAAAATCCAGAGGATTTTTTGTGCGCAGAAAAGCCCTGCTTTTCTTGCGTCTCCCGAATTAGTGCTTTTTGAGCGAAGCACTACAACGCGAAAACTTGTTTTCGCGAGGCCCCGCGGAGCTTTGCTCCGCGCGGATTTGGGCGAGCGGTTCCGTCCACATGTATCATGGACGGAACCGAAACTTTCAATAGAGCCATGATAATTATGTAATTTTAATGTCAAGCACAACATGGTTTATGTGCGGCCTGTAGCCTTTTACAATTGTTGTTTTCAGCAGCCGAACCTTGAAATCTATGAAATCATTAAGCAAAATATATTCTTTTCCGCCGCTGGCAAGCCCGTGGTAATGAATTATTGTGCCTGGCTTTGAAATTTTTATTGCTGCAGGAATAAATTTTTTGCAGCTTGGAATCAATCCCATAATAATTCTGTCTGCAACTGGTATCGGATATTTTTTGACAGCAGTTTCGCAATCTGCGCTTATGGCTGTAACATTAACCCGATTTGCGCGGATATTTTCCTGCAAATATTTAAACGCAACTGGATTTTTTTCTATTGCAAATATCCGATTTGTCTTTTTTGTTTTTGTAATTGGAATTACCCAATAGCCTATGCCCGCAAACATATCGACTATTACTTCGTTGCCATTCACGCCTGCGATTAATCTTTTTTTCTCCTGATGGTTGCCCTGCGAATACATAATTTCTTTTGGATTAAACCTGAAAACACAATTATTTTCTTTTACTAAAATATCATTAGGAAGCGATCCGGCAATCGCTTCGATCTTAGGCTTTCTGAATTCGCCCGAAATATTTTTCTGGAGGCAGACTGCCCTGAACTGCGGATGCAATTCTAGGACGGCCTTCCCGATAAGTTTCTTATGTTTGTGTAATTTTTGATTTAATTTTAGAAAACAAATTTCTCCAAGCTGCTGGTATGATGCCGGCAGAAGATTAACGTCCTCTGCTGGCAGATTGCTGGCCAGCAATTTTGCAATCAGTTGTGTTTTGAATTTCATGGCTGAATAAAATTATCTGTATTTTTAAAGATATTCAAATAAATTTAACTATTTAACTAATCAAACTTAATTTAACTTGCCGGCAACTTAATCGCGTCTGCAATCCTGCGCTCAAGTGGATTGGTTGGCTTGTCCAAGTTCAAATCTAGCGCCGCAGCCAGCTCTTCTGCAGTAAGTCTTTGGCCAGAATGAGCGTAAACGAGCTCGCCATTATGCCACTCACCAAGTTCATAAAAGCCGTGCCCAACAGATACAACAGATAAGATCCTATGCCCACTTTCAGGGCATTTTAAATACCAGCGAATGGCGCTGTCTTCTACCCAGTGATCTCCAGGTCCGCGTGTGTGCTGTGCAGCCATAACCCCAATCGCTAGATCTATTTCTTCATATCCACGCGCATGCCCCGCACCAATTATGTCTCTGACATTTAGAGCCATGGTAGGGTTAGTGTGATAGTTCTTTTAAAGTTTTCTATGTATAATTTTATATGTATGTAATTTAAGCTTTTAAACAATAATTATTCATAGCATTTATGCCAATCATAAACTTCCTGCTCCAGTACGCAGAACACCTTGGATACCTTGCTGTCTATGGCCTGATCACTGGCAGTTCGTTTGGCCTGCCGATCCCTGAAGATGCCACTTTACTTGTTGCCGGCTACGCGGCAAGCCAGCACTACATCAAGCTGCCGCTTCTGATGATTGTCGCGGTGCTTGGGATTCTGACCGGAGATAATCTTGGATTCTACATCGGCAGGAAATACAAAAACGACATTCATGGCATGCTGTTCAAACACGGCCATAAGATTTTTCTGACAGCGGAAAAGGTGAACAAGATTTACATGACTTTCAGAAAACACCCGGACTGGACGATATTTCTGTCAAGGTTTGTTGTCGGCCTGAGATTTATCGCCCCACTGATTGCCGGCTCCTCAGGAATGCGGTGGCGGGAGTTCTTCCTCTTCAACTTGATCGGCGCCCTGTTTGTAGGCACGTTAATCCCGCTGGCCGGCTGGTACTTCGGGGCTAACCTAGCTATGATTTCAAAATTTGTAAAGGATTTCTATTTAATTATTACAATAATTGCTGTGGCGATAATTATTCCCGCAATCTTTATGTACCAAAAAAAACGGCGGGCGACAGCCGCCAAGAAAGGCTTATAAGAAGACGAATACGCCACAGCCTATGGACTACGACCTCGAACTCCACCGCATCGTTTCTGAAGTAAAGAAGCTGGACAAAGAAAGAGCTAAAGTCTGCCTGCAATTCCCTGATGGGCTGAAGGCTGAAGCTACAAAGGCTGTCAGCCAATTGAAACTGAAAACCAAAAACCAAGGACTTAAAACAGAATTTTACATCTGGTCAGGCTCTAACTTCGGCGGGTGCGATTACCCGTGGTATCTGAAGGACTTGGGGTTTGACTTGCTGATTAACTTTGGGCATTCTGTTTTTCGGAAGTGGTCGTAGAAAAACAGAATTAGAAAATCAAAGATTTTCTTTACTCGGTTTTTAAGAAGTGGCCAAATAATTAAAGTAGCTTTTCAGTAGTTCAATAGCCTGATGCCTATCTAAAGCAGCGGCACAAAAGTTAAATACCTGTTCGTGCTATTATTTGTATGGGCAAGGCCACTCTGCTTATAATTGCAATTATAATTCTCGCGGCAGCCGGCCTTATCGCGCTAAAGTTCTCCGGCGGCATTACCAGCGCAGCGTCCGCGCCAGGCAACAAGGCAGAATCCTTTGTCTCAAACACTAATAGGGGAACCTGCGCAGACTCTGACAGCGATAACTACAAAGCCAAGGGCGTGACAATCGCAAAAAGCCCGGACGGCCTGCTGAGCTTCACTGACAAATGCGTTTCAGCTTCGGTATTGCTTGAAGGCCTGTGTGAGCGTGGCGAGCTGACTAAAAAACAAGTAAACTGCGACTGCAAGGACGGAGTTTGTGCGTAATCTAATGCGGCATATAAATTTATATATTATTATAGTAATTTCTATAGAATGACAAAAACTTTAGAGTTGTGACTAACTTTTATATATACTGCTTTTGATAGTGGACAATCAAGTTAAGGAGGTAAAAAATGGCCTTTTTGGAAGGAACATTGGGTGTAGGTGTTGGCCTGCTGTTAGGATTAGCTTTCCTAAAGTACAGCGGCTACGTTGACCAACTGCGAAAGGAGCTCGGATACTTTGCTTCAGGTTCGGTATTCCTGCTTCTGACATCGGTACTGTCCGAAGTAGCTGACAGAGTCCCGAGCGTTACGACAGCGGTAGGCTGGATTAACGTCGTGTTTGCAGTGATTGCCTTTATCCTGGTGTTGATAGGCGCCATTGCGATGGCTATCCAAATCTTCAGCAGACTAAAGTAAATTTGCTGTAGAAGCGGTTAGAAGCCAACGCAAGGGTTTAAAACACCTTCTTTTATTTTATTTTTTATATTATTAAAATAACATTAACTCACCGCTCGTGCCTTATGAAAAATTGCAAAGCAATTTTCCATTCCGTGAATTTGTTTCAAATTCACGTTATCCGCTGACTAATGTCGAAAAATATTTTAATTTTTCGAGCACCTCGAAAATGCTTGTGCATTTTCGTTGAGTCCGTGATTTACTCGCAAACAAAAAGCTATCGCTAACTCGAAACTTCTTTGACAAAGCTACCGGCTGCGGTTGCCTTGCCCTGGAATGTTATTATGAAATTTATCTGGGTGCCGTTCGTTGTATTAGCCAAGGTACAGTCTGTGCTTGTGATGTTCAGCCTTAGTTCGCGTATCTGGCCAGGGTTTATGTCTGCCCCGCAGCCCAGCGAGCAGATTACGTTCCTGTTGGAGCCAACAGCGCCGTTCCATGGCAGGGTGCATACTGTCCGGCCAGCCGAGTCGGATACAACCCATTCTACCGATGGCGTCGTATTAACCTGCGTAGCGATCTTGGCGTTGCCAGTATTTTGTATTAGAATACTCATGAACTCGTTGCTTGGAAATGTTCCGTTGTAATTAGTGCGGACTACATTGGCGGCGGTTGCTGCCGTGGAAAAAAACCTTGTGTTAAAGCTCTCAACGCCGCCCTGCCCCTGCTCCTGAATTCTGGTCAGCCAATAAAACATAGCCCCTGCGACTGCGACTACCATCATCATAGTAAGAATGATTGCGATTATTGGCGTAATCGCGTTTCGCGGACGAAATGCAATTTGCGGAACTCTGTTCTGCATTATTGCTTTTCTATTTGCAATCTTGCCAGCAGCCATACAAATAAGTATTAGCGCTGTTTTAAATAACTAACGGAAGCAAATAGATTTTTAAATAAGGCAATATAATAAGCTAAGTAAGATGGCCACGAAAACCAGAATTATTATAATCGCACTTATAGCAGTCCTTGCTCTTTCCGGTTTAAAATTCAGCTTTGCACAAAACGATGGCGGCTCTTGCGTTGCTAAATATTGCAGCGAGCTCAAAGATATCGGAAGTTGTAACGGCGCCCCGGGATGCGGATGGGTAGAAGCACTTGGAACCGGTAGCTGCAAGGGCACAGCCATCGGCGACTGCGCGCCGCACAACACCAGAGAAGCCTGCGGCGGATTTGCAGCTTGTATTTGGTCCACAGATGCGTGCACTACTACTGATGGCGACAAGGATGGATATTACAAATCATTATCGCCGAATGCGCAATGTTCTTCACCGGTTGACTGCAATGACTACAATGCAGACGCAAATCCTGCACAGGCAGAAGCCTGCGACAATGTAGATAACAATTGCAATGGCCAAAAGGACGAAGGTGTAACGCAGCTTCTTTACACCGACGCCGATGGTGATAGTTTTGGCGACCCTGCAACAGGCAGGCAACAATGCCCGGGCGATAAGTTAGTAACGAACAATCAGGACTGCGATGACACCAACAACGCAGTTTTCCCTGGCGCGGCAGAAGCCTGCGATGGTTTAGATAATAATTGTGATAGTTTTAAGGATAACGCCCAAGGCATACAAAAAGATGGCACGTTGCCAGTGCCAGCCCCGCGGAACGCTCAGCCATCAGGTTCGCCTTGTGGCAAAGACGCATGTACTGGTGTTACAACCTGGCTCTGCGCAAATGGACAACCAAACGATCCAGACCTGCAATGCTCATCGAACGGAAAAGATGCGGGCGTGTGTGCACTCTGCGATTCGCAGGGCAACGCGGAATTCGCAAGCCAGCCAGCTGACTGCGCGCCGGTTGCCTGCCCCGAGCAAGACAGATGCGAACTTAGGGCGGGAATAGTAGCTTATGTAAATTATACAGATTTTGTGCCAAATGTATGCCAGAATATTGGAAAATGTTCTACCAGCGCATCAACATTTAATCTAACGCAGGCCTGCTCCTTTGTAAGCAATGTAGTAACAACCGATATTGACCATGATGGCTGGACAGACGTATGCGGAGACTGCAACGAATCTAATTCAGCAACACATGTAAATGCTACAGAAATCTGCGACAAACAGGACAACAATTGTGATACTAAAACAGATGAAACATTCGACACAGATAATGACGGATTCTTTAACGCGACCTGCACGGGCGTTTACCCTGCCAGCAGGATAGATACAGATGACAAAAATGCAAATGTTTATTTGGGTGCGCTGGAACTATGCGATGGCGTCGATAACGATGGCGACAGCGCGATAGATAACATAAACAATTCAACAAATATTACAATCACAAAATGTGCCTGCTCAGGAAAAACTGCCGCGCAGATTACAAGCATAAAAGCCAAAACAGAAGCAAACAACAAAATAGATGACAACTGCGATGGCCTGCTTGCCACAGCAGAAGAAGATTTCGACGCCGATGGCGTTGCGATTTATGAAAGCGACTGCAACGACCATGATGCAGATATAAATCCGGGCGCTTTAGAAATTTGCATCGGAAGCGCGGATGACAACTGCAATGGCCAGGTAAATGAGGGCTGCGCAACGGACAGCAAAACTGACTCGCTCGTTAAAACAACACTCGGAGCACAGAATTCATCCTCTGATGAGTCACCGCTGCCGGTGATAGGTTCGGCCAGCCCGTCGCTGAGGACAAACCTGAGCGGCGCAGGTTCAACAGCCGGCTTGCGGGGCACAGGCATAGAAAGTGTAAGTGTTGAAGAAAAAAAATCAAGCGCCAAACTCATAGCCGCGATAATAGTCGCGATACTCGGCGCGGCCGGCGGCGGATTTTATTTTATGCGCTTGCGCGCAAAAGCATCACTGGATTTGGAAGCTGAGGGCTTTGGGGTGGCAGAGCCCGAGCAGGCAGGAAAGCAGGATGTCAAGGATTTTGTCAGCTCATCAGCAGCGCAGGGCTACTCTGCAACAGACATCAAAAACACACTAAAAGAAAAGGGCTGGGATGAAGGCGATGTTGACAGAGCAGTTGAAGAAACAGCTAGCGATTTAGAATCGTTGGGAAAAATTTCAGAGAAGCGCGGCCTGGCCAGCAAGGACGAAAGCGCAATTAGCGGCTATATAAAAGAAACAAGAAGCAAGGGCTTCAGCAATGAGCAAATCAGGGCCGCACTGGTTTCAGAGGGTTGGAAAAAGGATGTTGTGGATACTTATTTTGAGAAACCAAAGCCAAGGCCAAAGCCAAGAAGCAGGAAAAAATAACCCGCTAAAGCTTAAAAATCCAATAACGTGTTCTGTTTTATGAAAATACTATTTGTTGAAGCAAAGGCAAAGTTAGATGTCCTGCCAGCCATAAAAGCAAATCTGAAAGCCTTGCAGGCATACAAAAAACTCGCGATTGCAGCAACAGTTCAGTTTACTGAACAATTGCCGGCAGTCCAGAAATTTCTGGAAAAAAATAAAATTAAAACATTTATCGGCAAGCCATCGCTTCATGCAGTCCTGCCTGGCCAGCTGCTGGGCTGCGACCCAACCGCCGCGCTCTCCGTGCAAGCAGCGGACGCGATATTATATATCGGCACCGGTGAGTTCCACCCGGGACCTGTTGAAATCGGGAGCAAGGTCCCAGTACTAAAGTTAAACCCGTTTACAAAAATAATAACCAAAGTAACTGCGGAGGAAATCCGCAGGCACAAATTAAAAAATCTCGCGCGGATTGAAAATTTCAAAAAAGCAAAGCGGGTAGGCATTTTGGTAACAACCAAGCTCGGCCAGAGCGAGATGCAGGGCCGGGCAGATAAAATCAGAGAAAAATTAGAAAAACAGGGAAAGGAAGTATATTTGTTTCTGGCAGACACGTTTAACTACAAAGATATGGAGAACTTTCCTGACATTGAGGCTTGGGTGAACACGGCCTGCCCAAGGATTACTGATGACCAGCAGTCAATTAAGAAACCGGTTGTGAACGCGACGGAGATTGCTTAGATTCAGCTAAACTCATTTTCGGTAAAAGTTTTCCGTCTCCTGCTGGTTTATCCGGATAAATTTCTACGCGCAACATGCCGCTATGCGCATTAATGTATTTTGCAAGCTCTTTGTGTGTGAAAACTTCTCGTTCTACTAATCTCATAATTAGTCTGTCGTCTATACATAACCTCTCCAACTCACCCTCTGAGTCTGGACCGCAATCTGATACGTATGTTTCTCGCAGGGCTGCGGACAGTGTGAGACGCCCTCCACCAAGGGCAGCAACCCTTTTTGTCCACATTTGCCACTGCTCTATTTTTATCTGATATTGTTCTAACTGCTTTTTATACTCCGTATTGTCTTGCGTACTTGATTTTGCTGGTGGCCCAATTGGCTTTGCGCGTGGCGCATATCTTCCTTCCAAAGCAAGCGCAGACAATATAAGTAAAGCAGATTTTAGAAAAACAACGAGACCTGATGCATCTTCCACTATTTTTTCGTACTGCACCCGCTGGCTCGGGCTAGCTCCGCCTAAACTGTCTTTTGCGCCATCAAGCACTTCAAGCGCGCGGTCAACTTCGCCCAGGCTTTCAAGCAACTCCTCTAAATCACTCATACCCCAACAAAAAATAAATCCTATTTAACATTTTCTAAAATGCAGTATATAATTAGATAAGCAATTGAAAAGGCTTATAAATGGTCTAAAAGTGATTTGTTAATGGAATTCACAATTCTGGAAGAAAACAAAGGTGCAATAAAGATTGAGGCATCAGCACGGGATGAAGGTTTTTTTAACTTAGTCAAGCGCCAGCTCTGGCAGAACGGCGGAGTGGAGATTGCAAGCTTCCGCATCGCTCACCCAGACATTTCAAGGCCAGTTTTTGTGATAAAAGCAAAATCCGGCAAAGACCCGAAAAAACTCTGGAACGCCGCGCTCGAATCTATTTCTGAAGAGCTAAAGAGTTTTGAAAAAGAGATTAAAAAATTAAAGTAAAAATTAATAGTATGGGTAGCTGCTGCCGCCACCATATCCGCCGCCCACCGCACTCGCGTAAGATAAAAAGGCCAGCCCAACTATAATCATTATAATAATAACTGGTATTATTATTGCTATCAAAATTGTTCCGATTGCCTGGCCAGTTGTAAGTTTGTGGACTTTCATAAGGCCGATTCCCAGCAGAACTATCGACCAGATACCGGTAAAGAAGTTTACGACCGGAATCCAGCCAAGCAGATATGTCGGTGTGTTTGCGTAAAACTGGATTGCGATTGTTTTGTCGAGTCCGCGGGCGCCAAACAGGTATGCCCAGAGGTGTATCCACAGGCTGCCTATGATTGTGCCAAGGAAACCGCCGAGCCAGACAGCCAGCAGCATTATTATAAACACAAGTCCACCGGTGCCTGCCGCGAACGGAAATGGCTGTGCCGCGATTGAGAACGCCATAAGCGTACTCGACAGCAGGCCATAAATGAAAAGCCCGATAAGCCCGTAAACCATCGCATCTGCGAGCTTGTGTTTTCTGACGCGTTCGAATTGCCTGCCAGGGCCAGCAATAAAACCTTTTACATTATCTACAAAATCTTCTATAGCCATTTTAGTACCTCAAATTTCTGTTGCAGCTATCATATAAAAGCCTTTCGCGACTTACAAGTGCGTCATGCACTACAGGAACATTTAAGTATTTAATAATCTGTTATTTTGTATGAAAAAAGAAATTAGAATTTTAGGCATAGATGACGCGCCGTTTAATAGAAACACAGATGAAAATGTTTTAGTTGTCGGCGTTGTTTTGCGCGGCGCGGATTACATGGATGTCGTGCTGTCCTCCAGCGTTGAGGTTGACGGCATCGACGCAACACAAAAAATAATAAAATTAGTGAACGATTCGAGAACCAAAGACCAGCTGCGATGCATCATGCTGGATGGAATCGCGCTTGCCGGCTTTAATGTCGTAAACATAAACGCGCTTCACAAGGCAACAGGCCTGCCAGTTATAGTTTTTATAAAAGACCGCCCAGATTTCACGGCGATTAAAAAAGCGCTGGTGCATCTGGATGATGGCGATGACAGAATGAAGTTAATAGAAGCCGCAGGGAAAATCCAAGAGTGCGAAATCGAAAACAAGGCGGTCGGCCGGAAAGGCATAGTTTATTTTCAGGTTGCAGGAACAGATGCAGAAACAGCCTGCAATATATTAGAGCTCACTTGCCGGCATGGCCTCGTGCCTGAGCCTCTCAGGGTTGCGCATATGGTGGCGCAGGGAATTGTGTTTGGGGAAAGCAAGGGGCGGGCGTAACAAAATTTTTAAACCAATCACAAACTCAAATCACATGGAAACTAAAAAAGGAAAATGCACCTACGAATCCCACAAGTCAAAGCCAGCCAAGCTCTGGCACTTCTTGGCACACGAGGACAGCTGGGCCTCATTTGTTGCTGATGCGGTTTTAGTAATATTAATCGGCAAGTTTATTTTATTCCCCGGATTGGGTTTGGTTTTAGGAACAGGCTACCCGGTCGTTGCAGTAGTTTCAAGCTCGATGGACCATCACGGCAGCGGCTTTGAGCAGTGGTGGTTCGAGAACGGCAGATACTATGAAAGCGATTACAACATAACCGGCGAGCAGTTCAGAAATTTTTACAGGCCAGACGGTTTTGTCAAGGGCGACGTGTTTGTTGTGCGGGGAATTGATGGCTCGGAAGCGAAGGTCGGCGATATTTTAGTTTATACCGTGAACGGGAAGAGCGATCCGATAATACACAGGGTTATCGCGGCAAACCCAGATGGCACTTTCCAGACAAAAGGTGATGCTAACTTTGGCCAGCTGCCCTTCGAAAAAAATCTTGACAAGTCAAAAATTCAGGGCAAGGCAGTTTTTTGGATTCCAAAAATTGGATGGGTCAAGGTCTTGGCGGTTGAAATATTAAACAAAGTAAGAGGGGCCGTATGAAGTTCTGCCCGAAGTGCGGCTCGATGATGAAAACGCACGGTGACAGCTTTGTTTGCAGCTGCGGCCACAGGGAAGCTGCCGGCAAGGTTGAGTTTAAAGAAGTCAAGGCAGGCAAACCAAAGACTGAAGACAGAGAACTGAGGACAGAAGACCGAAAACCAAAAGCCGAAACCAAAGATACAATGCCCGTGGTAGACAATGTTTGCCCAAAATGCGGAAATACAAAGGCGTACTGGTGGGAGATGCAGACAAGGGCAGCTGATGAGGCCGCAACACAATTTTTCCGCTGTACCAAATGCAGCCATACATGGAGAAAGTATTAAATTTTATGCACATGCATTTGGCAATAAATGGTTGTTGTTGCATTGCGCAGCAATGCGACCAAAGCGCCAGCCGATTCCAGAGAAAATCGCTCGGCGATTTTCTTGGCCAAGAAAATTCCAAAGGAATTTTCTCTGGTTGCGGCTGAGAGAAAGTATTAAATAGTGGATTAACATACCAAGGTGTAAAATGCTTTTTTGTGAGAAATGTGGTACGCTGCTGATGCCAGGCAAGGGCAAAACATTTAGCTGCCCTAATTGCGGCAAGCGGGTAAAGTCAGAAAAACTAATAATCAAAGAGTCCGGCGGAAAAAAACATTCAAAACTTAAGAAAGTTCCCAAAGAGATCAAAGCGACAGAGCCGATAGTTGAAGCGGTTTGTGATAAGTGCGGTAACAAGAAGGCATACTGGTGGACAGCACAGGTTGGCGCAGCCGGCCCCGGCACAGATGAAATTCCTGACGTAGAATTCTACAGATGCACGAAGTGCAATAATACATGGAGAAAGTCAGGCTGACTATTAATGTATTTTACAAAGCAATAAACTTTAAATTGGTGACCCAGAATATCAAAATATGCCAGAAGACACAGAGCTGCAGGCCGGCGAGAGAAAAATAATCCGGCGGGCGCCAGCCATCGAACTGCCAATTTCGGAAATTAAAGAAGGCTTGGGCCGCGTCTCGTTCATCGGCACAGTGATAAACAAAAATCCCGACATCCAGAGCTTTATAGTTGATTATGAAAACGCCCGCGTGCTTGTCCTTACCAATGATCAGCATGCCTTCGAGTATATAAAAGAAGGCCAGCTTGTCAGGGTGTTTGGCAAAGTGATGGGTGCAGGCAGCGAAATAGAGATACTGGCCGATTTTATACAAGACTTTTCAAAAATAGACCGCGAGCTTTACGCCAGAGTATTCTATAAATAAAACAGATGAATAATTAACGAATAGCAAATAGTAACATATCTTTTTATATAATAACATATCCATTCAATTGAGGTGTATTATGTTTGGCAAGAAAGCACAGGGAATGCATGTTGCAAGCGGCGCGGATTTGATAATTATTTTAATCGGCGTAGTTATCGGCGTAGTTTTGGTTTACTATGGACTGAATGGTGGCTGGCTTCCTTCAGGTGCGTTCTGTCCGACGCCGGCGGAAACCATACTATAAAATGGCGAGAACTCTTTCAATCGTCCGCAGGGAAATCATAACACTTGAAGAGGCAGGCCTTTTGTTTCTTGGCATCCTGTTCGGCTGGCTTGCGGGCCAGGGCGCGCCCTTCCTCTTGCTCGGCATCCCAATCGCGCTTTTTGCCTTGTGGGCGATGCACTTTGTTATGACTGGCAAGCCCTAATAGTGTGCAGTAATATATAAATCAATATATATTCTCTACTTGCATAAACCATTTAAATTTCTTTAAAATTGCCAGTGCGATGTTCAGCCTGAAATTAGCAGAGCCGCGGATTTTGAATGGGGTAACGTCAATCCTTTCTGATTTTATTACAGAGGCGACATTTTCAATCCAGAAGGAAGGCATCAAGCTTCTGGCGATGGACCCCGCGAACATTTCAATGGTAATACTTAACATACTCCCGTCTGCGTTTATAGAGTACACAGTCGAGGCGCCGGAAGAGTTTACAATAAATCTTGAGAGTTTTAAGCAGGCCCTTAAGCGCGCGAAGCCGACAGATTCGCTTTCAATGACATCTGAAAAAAATAAGCTTAAGATTACAATTTATAGTAAATCCACAAAACGATTTTTTATACCGCTGCTCGAGCGCGAGGGCAAGGAGCGGAAAGTTCCTGCGCTCGAATTTATGGCAAATGCGGAGCTTGTGGCCGCAGAGTTTCGCGATTACATAGATGACGCATCAATCGGCGGCGATGCGGCGACATTCGAGGCAGACAAAGCATCATTTGTAATTTCTGCCGGTGAGACAGGCAGCAAGGTCCATATAGAGCTGACGAAAGGCAATGATGCCCTGCTGCAAATCGCGGCTAAGGATGCAGTCCGCGCAACATATTCAGTTGAGTACCTGAAGAAGATGGCCCGCACAGCAGCCCTTTCCGACACTGTTTCTGTGCAGTTCAGTTCAGACTACCCGCTAAAGCTTGACTTTAAGGCGCTAAACAAGCTAGCCATGTCGTTCATTCTCGCGCCAAGAATAGAAAACAAATAATAAACGCGCCCGGTATTAATTCAAAAACAATAGCAGCCAGCACATAAAACTTTAAATATCGGGGTTATTCTGCAATTTCGAAAATGTATTGCCGGCACTGCGGTTCTGACATTAAAAGAAGTAAATTCTGCATGGCCTGCGGCAAGCGGGCTTCAGATTTGCCACGGGCGATTTTAATCATAAGTGTTCTGGCAGTTGTATTTGCAATTATCGCCCTGACTTTTTCATGGCCGGCCATGCAAATTGTTAATAAAACAACAGAGAGCACTATTGTAAAAGAGCTGGTAAAATATCCGACAGAAGAAGTAACACAGGAGCCGTTTAAATTTATTGTCGTAAATGCCGCAAACATCACGCGCTATTATAATTACAGCGCGTATACCGTTGCGCGGATAGAACTTAAAAATACAGATACTGAAACTGGTTATTTCAGGGTGAATGCCAGCTTTGAAAATCTTAAGACCGGCCAGAAAAGGAGCTCGCAACTTGGCTACGTGATTGACCCGCGCCAGACAAAGCTTTTTTATTTTGAATTTCAGCAGGGCGAATTGCCTACCCCATATATATTCAAGTACGATGTCCTGCCGCCGCTGAAGAATATTACAAAGACAACTACAAAACTTGTTGAGATTAAGCCGACCAATGCATCTTAGTGAACAATCTAGTGAGCTGGCCAGCCAGTTGGATTTAATCTGGCGAACAACAAACTTTATAAATGCCGCTCTTACAAAACAAACTAAGTTTGGAGGAAAAAAATGACAAGGTATTTCGTTTTGGTGCAGGGAAGCAAGGAGACAGACCACGTGTTTACAGGCAGCTCGCCACGAAGAGCAGCGTTGAAAGCAGCAACCCGCGGATTTACGGACATCAGATTAAGGGAGCGCGGAACTGATAGATTGCATTCATTCAAGGGCTCGCGGAAAAAGTCAGCAGCGCCATCAGACAGGCCAGCCTGGTTGCCGGCACAGGTCTGGAGACCGGTAGTAAGAAAGGTAAGTTTAGTACACTTGAAAGAAAAGTAAAGGCTCTACTTATTCTGTCTTTTTCTCATACTTCTTTTTCTTTTGTTGTTTCGGTCTCTGCCCATATAAAATAGATTTATCCGGCGTTATTTAAAGCTTACTTCGTGCTTTCTACGCGCGCCCAGCCGTCCCAATAATGCCTTTTCAGAATCCTGTCCTCGTAAAATACCAGCGCCCAGATGTAAAGCCGCGCAGGAAAAAGCAGCAGTGTCCAGAAAAATTCCTTCAGCGTCCTTGGATAAGCAAGCGCCCTGGCCGGCCCCTTGCGAATCTCGTTCCAGAAGCTCTTAACCCGCGGAAAATCCGGCGCAATCCGTTTCAGGTTCTCGTGCGCCTTTGCAGTTCGCACCCTTTGCTGAACAAAATCAGAAAAAGTTTCCGGATTTTTTACGTAAACCGGCGCGTTTTCTTCGTAGATTGTTTTGTAACCATTTTTTCGAAATAAGTATGGCATTATCGCATCCTCAGCCACATTTAATGGTATTTCCGTTAAAATACCGGAACGCATGGCCAGCAGATATCCGGAAGCTTCCACCAACTTTCCGGATTCAAAGCTCTCCTTGCGGGCCAGATGAGCTCCGGCGTCCAGCAAGAGATGCGACCAGAAGCCAAGCATGTTATCTTTTTGGCTTGACGAAACTGGCCGGCCGCTCACGATGCCAACTCGTGCATCATAAAAGTGCTTCAATAAATTAGCGATAGAATTTTCTCCGACAAAAACATCGCCATCAGTTAAGATAAGTACGTCGCATTTAACTTCCTTCAAAATTAAATTCAGCGCGTAAGATTTTCCCCTGCCAGGATCTTGGAAGTGCTTTATATTTTTATGATTGCGCGCATAAAAATCAACAACATCTTTTGTTTTTTTGTCAGGGCAGGCCACAATAATATTATAGTCATGTTCAAAATTATTATTATTATTAAGCACAGCTTCGATTGCCCTGCCGACCGTGTTCGGCTCTCTAAAAGCAGTTATTATAATAGAGACTTTCATTTTGCTAATTTAACGCGCCAGTATTTGAGCATATCTTCTATCGTTTTTTCAATTGGAATTTCCTGTTGCCAGCCGGTAGCATCTTTAAATTTTGCTGAGTCGCCGAATATTATTGTCTCATCGGTCGGCCTGAGCAGTTTCGGATCGACTTCTACTTTTGGCTTTACGCTGCAGAAAGATATTGCGGTTTCCAAAATGTCTTTTATCAAATATGCATGCGAGCCTGAGATGTTGTACGCTTCTCCCGCTTTGGCTTTTTCCACTGCCAGCACGAAACCGCGGATTTCATCGCGAACATCGGTAATCGCGCGCTTTGTTTCTAAGTTGCCGACTTTTATTACTGGTTCTTGCAGGCCCAAGTCAATCGCCGCGAGTTGCTTTGTAAAGTCAGCACAAACATCGTTGACTTTACGCGGGCCGGTTGTGTTAAAAATTCTCATAGTGAACGCGTCGATGCCAAAGTTTTTCCAGTATTGATATGCCAAACCCTCCTGTGCAACCTTACTCACGCCGTATGGGTGCAGCGGCTTCATCGACTGTGATTCTTTAATAGGAACATCTTTCGCGTCAACAAAGCCATACTGTGCTGACGAGCCAGCCACCAAAATCCTGCACTTCAGTTTTATATATTTCACTGCTTCAAACACATTTGTTGTTCCAGTAATGTTTGTCCGGATTGTGTCCCAAGGGTTATCCCACGACTTTGTCGGGTAGGACTGGGCTGCTAAATGAAATATTTGTTCTGGCCGAACGTCTGCTATTAATCTGCGAACAACTGGAAAATTACCAACATCGCATCGTACTAGATTTGCCCTATTTTTTATCTCATTAACTAAATTTACGGAACCGTAGTATGTGCCATGCACCTCGTGGCCTGCATCTGCTAACATATCAACAAGATGCGAACCCATGAACCCGCCAGCCCCAGTTATTAGTACTTTCAAATCAACACCCCGCTAAAATAAACTAGAAAATGTTTTAAACCTTACTAATAAAGTCCCCGACTAAATACTTCGTTTCTGCGTTTTTAATTGTTGTGGTTACGAAATCCCCTAATTTTAAGTTGCCTTTCAGCAGTATCGGTTTGTAGCTCGCATTTCTTGCTACAAAAGTCCCATCCTCGTTCTGTTCGTCAACAATTGCCTCGCATATCCGGCCCACCCATTTTTTATTTTGCTCCAGCGTAATTTCATCGCAGAGCTTTGTCAGTTGCCGGCTTCGTTCCTTTTTCTCTGCCCCTGAAAGCTGTTTCATCTCGGCCGCTTTGGTGCCGGGGCGCGGCCAGAACTGTGATATATTTATTATGTCTGGCTTGGTTTCTTTTATTAGCTCAAAAGTTTTTTCGAAATCGTCTTCTGTTTCGGTCGGGAAACCGCAAATTATATCTGTGACAATCGTCAAATCCGGAATATTTTTTCTAAACTCTCC
>JACOYC010000006.1 GCA_016182015.1 Nanobdellati archaeon
GAGGAACAGTTCGAACAAAGTTCGACTGGTCAGCCAAAACTCATTTTGGCTGAATGGAAAAATGCGGCTTAAAAGCCGGGGTTTTAGACCCGCATTTTTTCATAAATTATGAGTTAAATTTGAGTGCGCTTGCGGGCCTGCCGAAAGAAAAGCTCGTGCTGCTTGCGGCGGCAAGAGATATTTTATTCGGGAATGTCTGCCGCGGGTTTTGAGTTCTGGTTCTCGGATGCGCATAGCTTTGGCCTGCCACTGGACATTCTTGTGGGTGGCGATGGCGCTGATACGTTTCCAAAAACTGCCAAGGATGTGCTTGGCATGGATTTATACAAAGCTGGCCCAAAATATGCAAAAGGAAACGGGGTAAGCAAATAATATAATTATAATCCAATTAACTAGTAGCTAAAAGTTTTGGTTAGTATTTTACATTGTCATATTACAATATTGTATTTAATCTGGATAACATTTTTAAACAAACCTTATTGAAGTATTTATAAAATGGCAATCGAAGACGCGCTGGCTGATGTTGCAGACACTCTGAAATACTGCCCAGTACCTGTGATTCAGGATGCGATTGATTGTGCGCCGATTTTGTATGACTGGGACAGCGGGCGGTTGAGTAATCTTATTGATCTGGGTGATCCGGACGCTGAGGATTTTGCGATGACTCGTGGCGAGGCGCGCACACTTGTTGATATTTGCAGGGAGTTTGCGGTTGCCGGCTTCGCAAGCGATGGCGCTGGCAATGGCGTGCCAGTTCCCATGGCAGTTTATGAAGAAAGGCCAAGCTTCAGGGAAAGGCATCCGCGGCTTTACAAGGCGCTTAAAATTGGCGGTATTATTCTTGCTGTTAGTTCGCTTGTCGGGCTGGCCGGCTGCATTGGCGATCCGCCCGAAGGAACTGTCCAGGAAAAAATTTACCATGACGGCCCGGACAAAAACAGCACCCTTGATGATAAAATTATTTTCACACTTGCCGATGGCGGCAACTGGTATTGGATTAGTACAACGAGCACAACCGAAGCGGACGGTATCAACACGACAAAACTAAATGAAAGCATTGAGCCTGGCAGCAGAATTTCATTTAATTATAACAAAGAGACTGGGGATAGCAACTCAGAAAAAGTTCCGTACAGGGTAACAAAAATTAACTGGATTAAAAGCGAAACTGCCTACCAGAAAATACTCGACCAAAACGAGCGGGAGAAAAAGAGAAGTGATGAAAAAAGTGATAGATTTTTAATTGCGCTTGGTTTGGGAGCGGCTGCTGTTATTTCGGGCTTTATAACAATCGCCTATGCCCATGACAACCTTCCGGGCGAGCTGGCAAAGCGGAGACAAAAGAGGAGAATTAAAAATGTATAATTGGTTACTTTCGTATGTAATTACACTTATTCACAACTGCTAAGTTCTTTGAAATATTTTAGTTTGAGTTTTGTGAGTAAATTATAAGTAAATTTTTTGAGATTTCCAAAAGAAATTTTTAATTTTGCTAATTTTTACTACTCTTTTGCAAAACAAAAAACCGAACTACTGCAGCGTTTCTTTTGCATTTCATCTGCACTTCGCCTGAAACATACCTTAATTTCATATGAAAAAATCAGATGACGTCGAATTATATGTTTAAGTATACATAAGTATTTATATAAGATGTTTCAGTAATAGAACAGCGTTCAACTGAAAGCTGCGTCCACTGTTTTCATTAACAATTGCTTGTGGAAAGAGCTCAAAGGACTGAGCGAAAATTTGGAGGAAAGATTGGCCATGGAATTTATTGTGGCGGATGCCTTAAAGACTTCTGCAAATAAGCAGGAAGAAGAGTTTGTTGTCGGACACGCGAACATTAAAGTTGTCGGTGTCGGCGGAGCCGGAATCAATGCAACTGACTGGCTCTACAAAAAGGGAGTAAAGGGTGCTGAAGTTATCTCACTCAACACTGATAAGCTCCACCTGGACCACAGGGAAGCAGACAAGAAAATCCTTATCGGCAAGGATTTGACACGCGGTCTGGGCTGCGGCGGTTACATGGAAAAAGGCCACGAAGCTGCGAAGGAGTCAATTTCTGAAATCAAGGAATCACTGCGCGGCGCTGATATGGTTTTTATTACATCTGGCATGGGCGGCGGAACAGGAACAGGCGCTTCGCCGGTTATTGCGCAGGTGGCAAAAGACGCTGGCGCGATAGTGATCGGCGTTGTAACAATGCCGTTCAACATCGAAAAGGCAAGGCTCGACAAGGCAGAGTTCGGGCTTAAGCAGTTAAGGCAGGTGTCTGACACTGTAATTGTAATTGACAACAACAGGCTGGCAGACATTGCGGGCAACTTGCCAATCCAGCAGGCGTTCGCGGTCGCAAACGAGATCATCGCGACGATGATAAAGGGCATAGTTGAAGTGATTGCAGTTCCGTCTTTGATAAATCTGGACTTTGCAGACGTCAAGGCGATAATGAGTGCGGGTGGCCTTTCTGTGATAGGAATCGGCGAGAGCGACACCGAAAGCAGGGTTACAGAAGCGGTCAACCGCGCCCTGTCAAACCCGCTGCTTGATGTCAAATACGAAGGCGCAACCGGCGCTCTGATACACATCACTGGCGGGCCAGACATGACGCTGGACGAAGCAGAGCAGGTTGGCGAGCTGACAACCTCAAGCATGGACGAGACCGCGAATGTCATTTGGGGCGCGAGGATAGACCCGAAGTTCCAGGGCAAGCTGCGCGTGATGACAATAATTACGGGCGTAAAATCCCCGTATGTGCTTGGCAAGCAGGATTACGCAAAGCCGAGCCAGAAAGCAGTCGCGCTCAACCGCGAGCTTGGAATATCAATGCTGCACTAGGATGCAGCATTTATTTATTTTATATTTAGTATCCAAATAGCCAGTATACTAATAACATACTACTAGTATACTACAGCAAACAAATCACATAATACTCCCACAAGCACCGCAGCAAAGCGAACCCTTTTGGACGCGCGCCAAGGCGCGCTAAAAGCGTTCGAGCGGAACCAAAGAAAATTGCAAAGCAATTTTCTTGGCCAAGAAAAATGCGTCGGCATTTTTCTCTGGAACCCTGCCTTCGGGCAGAACGGATGAGCTAAACAAACAAAAGCAAAATATATGACGTGATGCTCCCACAAGCACCTCCAAAGCCACCGCAAAATCGGTGGACGCTTTGGCCGCATTCGGCAAAGCCGAATGCAGCAGTTTAGCGTGGTGCTTGGCTCAAAATAAATCACATAATGCTCCCACAAGCACCTCCAAAGTTGCCTCGTTGGGAGGCTCGGCCACCCAACCCATCAGTTTCTTAACCGGAGCTGGTTGGGCTGGCCTTTTTATTAAAAATCAGTTGTACTTGCATCTTAATTTTTGTTTACTAAAAATTTATAAAGGACTCGTAGTAATAACACTCATGGCCAAAAAATATTTGTTATGTGCAACATTCACAAAAATTATTCCAGTCATTTTAGCAATTATGCTAATGTCTATTGTGGGGTTTTCTATTAGCGGGGCAATCCCACAAAAAGGGCAGGGCCAGCAGCAAGGTGGCGGGCAGGCCACACCTTCACAGCAGCCGATTGATTTAAATGTCAGCCTCGATGCAGCGTCGATAGTTAAATTGCCGTTTAATTATACAAACCGCTTTGTGCAGTATCCAAATGGCAGCAACATATCGTTTGACCACGGCGGAACAGGCGAGATATTTTACCAAATTTCATTTAAAGTAAAAAATGAAGCCAAAAATGATGCCGTAGTTCCGTTTAATGTTATAATGTGTGCTGAAAAAATTATACCTCGCGGCGATATCACGTGCGGATACTACAACACAAGATTCGATGAAAAAATAGGAAAACTCAGGGCGGGCGAAGAAACTACATTCACCGGAACATTTTCAGTCTTGGATAACAGCACCATAGACAACACATCTTATAAATTACTGGCCGTTGTTATGGCAGACTACAAGCAAAACCTGCCGGACATAAACCGGCTTAATAATTTTGCACGGCTGGAATTTAATTTTCCTTAGGTTTTGAAATTTAGAAAACCTTTTATACTGCTTTGTGCTTTAGTAACTCATGGCCACAAAATACCAGCGGCAGCAGCGCACATGGATTATCCTTGCGGCTGTTGTTCTGATTGGCTTTCTTGTCGCGCTCTCGCAGCATTACGGCCTGACTGGCCGGGCAGCTTCTGTTCCGCCGGGCCTGCCTGACCTTCGCTTCATCAACAGCCATGACCTTGAGACTGACATTAATGTAGCTGTCCGCATTTCGGCGCAGATATATAATGACGGTGCGGATTTCGACACGCCATATGTTGTGCGGTTTGAGGAGCAGACTGGCCGGAACAATTTCACAGGGCTTGGCGAGTACACAGTATTAGACTCACATGCCGGCGGGACTGCTGTTACGGCTTACACATTTTTTTCGAAATCAGAGCCGGGAACATACACGATTCGGGAAACAATAGACTCCGGCAAGAACGTAACTGAGTACAACGAAGCAAACAACGAAGTTACGATTAAGGTTTACGTGCTGAAGTTCAGGGGCTAGATTACTGCTAAGTAAACCAAAACCTTTAATAATAGCTGAATAAATAAATTAACGAGGTAATAACATGGCCAATACTAGTGTTTATTTAACTGCAACTGTACTCGGAATTATCGTGCTTGTCGGCGCGGTCGGCTTCGGCCTTTCGGATTCTTCCGGGCTGGCAACAATAAAAGTCGAAAAGAGCGCGATCGGCACATCTGTCTGCGGAGCGGGCGGGACATGGTGCCCGCTTAACTACGAGTGCAAGCAAAGGCCATACTACAGGTCTTACTGCGCACCGGCATCGCAGCCAATAAAAACATATGGCGAGCTTGGCCAGAAATGCGGAGCGGGCGGGACATTCTGCCAGCAGGGATACGAATGTATTGACAGCCTGACCGCAGGCGCTTACTGCAAACCAGTCGGCAGCAAGACAACCGGATTAAGATAATTTCAATTTAAAATATTGGAGAATGAAATGGCAAATGAAAACTATTTAGGGTTGGGAGTTATTTTTATTGTTACCGTTCTTGCGCTTGCTCTTGGTGCAGCGGCCGGCGGCTTTAACCCTGACGGGCTGGCACCGCTAAACATTGAAAGGTCCAGCAGTATCGGGCAAAAAGTATGTGGCACCGGCGGCGACTGGTGTCCTGCGGGCTACAAATGCACTGAAAGAACTCCGCAGGCAAGCTATGGGCTGAAGACTGCAAGATATCCATTGTACTGCAAGCCAACGCCACAAAATAAAGCTATATAATTTTTATTTTTTAACTTTTGGTTTTAATTTAGTTCTTAATTCCTTCAGCCTTTCGTGCAGCGCAGTTAGCGTTTCGCGCAATGGTATAGTTGCATATCTGCCGCGCTCGTCCCACTTGCCGATGTATGTGTAATCGTGAACTTCTAATCTGTGTTTTGGCTTTGGCTTTTCTGCTGCGTATCCTAGCGGAACAATCGCATCTATTTCCGTGCCGTCCGGAATTGAAAATGCCTTTCTGATTTTTGTCTCGACAAAATCGCCAACCCAGCAGGAAGAAATGCCAAGCGAGTGGGCGGCCAGCATTAAACTCTGGACTGCAGCCGAAACGCTTTGTGTTCTGTAAAGGTCTGCCCGCTTTCCGTAATCCTTTTCCATGTTGCCGAGGCTGCTGCAAATGACTAAAACTACCGGCGCGGTAGAAATCCAGTACTGTTCGAACGCGGCCTTTGCGATAATTTCCTTTTTGTCTTTGTCTGTCACAACGATAATCCGCCACGGCTGGAAATTGCCTGCTGATGGCGCATCGCCGGCAGCGTCTAAAATCTGCGTAAGCACATCCTGCGGAATCCTGTGCGGCCTGAAACGGCGGATGCTCCGCCGTGTCTTAATCGCTTCGAGAATATCCATAAAATAAAATGTGGTTTGGATTATTTAAATCTATTGCTACAAGCCTGAAACTCTTCTTGATACTTTTGAAATATCTTTTGCAATTTTTTCCGCAAGCTGCTGCCTTGTTGACAGCTTGGGCAAATCATGCTCTTTCACAAATTCTTTAAGCGCGCCTGCCAAGCCGCTAACATTGTCAGGTTTTATTATTTTGTCTTGCTTAACTCTAGAATGACTATTATAAAATACATAGTTCTCTTGCCCAATATCAAAGTACAAACCCATATAAACGTTATTGCTGTGCCCATATTCTGGCCGTTCCTCGAATATTGGCCAGCCATGCCTGCCATCGTTTACGCAATAATGCAGAATGTTTGGATCTGAAAGAAA
>JACOYC010000007.1 GCA_016182015.1 Nanobdellati archaeon
CCGCCAAACGCGCTGCTCCAAGAGCATTTCGTCCAAGCTCATCAAACCATTAAAGGTGCTGGACAGGCATACAGACTGCTCGAAAAATGCCTTTATAAATGTTTCGAAGGAACATTTATTTGCAAATGAGTTAAAACGAAATTTGTATTATAAAGATTTCGCTGGAATCTTTATTTGCAAACGACAAGCTTGTATCATAAGTTTTCGCTAAGGCTGAAGGCTATGCCACTACTAAAGTTGGTTCTGGCTGGACTGCCAAGCCTTCTTTTGGGCTGTTGTCTGCGGTGCCTGGCCGGGCCAAAAACATCGCATCAATAACACTATCAGTAACTTTGTCTGTGACGCTTGCGTTCCCGTGCCGCATCAAATACTCGCTGGCCAGCCGCTGTATGCAAGCCCGCAGCGAGCCATCCCTGCCAAGGGGCTGGATTTTTTGCTGAAAACTTTTGAAGTAATTAGCAATAAGCCCTTCCTGCGTTGAAACACCTGCCAGCCGCTGGGCAACTTGGACAAGCTTGCTAGCCGGCAGCGCGCTAAATCGCTCCGTGAAAAGCGAGTGGTCGATCTCTTCCAATGTCCTTTCCGTACGAGTATAATCGCTAAAATCACTAATATATTCGTAAACTTCGGCGCGGCGATTTGTGTAATCAATTATTCTGCGATTTCTAAATAGTGTATACGTATCGCGCAACGAATTCTGATCAGATTCCCTATTATTAGCGTTGATGATAGTATTAAAGTCAAAGTAATTACTATCCGCGCTATCGTGAATGTCACTAACGCCAGAATTAGAAATATAATATATATTATCCATACCTTCTGAAAAGAGGCTGTTCCTTTTTTTCTTTCGCTGGCCTGCCTCTGCTCTCTCTTTGTCATAAATTTCATTAGTTGTTTTTTCAAATAATATTTTCGCACTGGGTTTGTTTTTTTGTTTCAGTTCTAGTGTGCGGGAATAAATAACATCAAGTGCAATGCACCTTAGGGCATCTTCTTTTGGGACTAAAATGCGCTGACCCTGCACATCATGCGCGATGCATTTCTCAGCGTCAAAGTTTTGTGTTCTTGAAGCATAACTTCCGGGACAGACATAATAAAATCGTTTTATATCAACGCCGGAATCGCTGGCTGTCATCTTCAGCCACAATCCAATTGTTGAGCCGGGTTTATTGAAATGAGCGATGTTAAAAATAATGCTTTTCCCGTCGTACTGCACAGTCAGGTCGCTGACATTTTTCTCAGACGAACGTGCTATAACCTGGTCAGTTTTCAGGATGTCCAGCGGATTCTGCGCCCGAATATTATTAACTAATAAAATTGTATCTTCCAGATCAAGCTCTGCTTGTTGCCCACTAGACCCTTGCTCATAGGGCTTGTCTTCCAGACAATATTTTTTCTTTCCATCGGACAGGCCAACACTACCATGGACATCACCAAGCAGGAAAACTGCATCAAACGGCAGGTTA
Organism: Nanobdellati archaeon; assembly: GCA_016182015.1. Taxonomy (GTDB): domain Archaea; phylum Nanobdellota; class Nanobdellia; order UBA10117; family UBA10117; genus JACOYC01. Next base: position 1,467 of record JACOYC010000007.1, read on the forward strand.
AATTTATTTTTCAGAAATTTTGCGAACAAAAATCTGTATAGCGCCTTTGTGCCGCAAAATACCTCGCCGAGCTGTTCAACTTCGTGCGGCCATGGAAATAATATACAATTGCCAAACGCGCGCGTGCGGCCCCACTCATACTTGAAACCTTCTGTAACTGTTATAACTGCGCTGGCAATGTCTTCGAGAGATTTTCCGGATAAATCAATGCCCTTGGCTTTCTGTTCAAATAATTCTAAAGTTTGCTGTGGAACGCTGTCTGGCCATACCATCACTCAAATCTTGGCGCACCGCCGTAATTAGAGTCAATGCGTGGCGGATCGCCTGGCGCGCGCTGGACTGTTTTTAAATCTTTCAAATTTATACCGTAATAAGCCACTAAGGTATGTTCAACAACACCAGTATCAACGCTTGGCACTAATTCGCGCTGGAAAAACTGTTTTGTTTTTGTACTAAGGTCTGCAACCGTAGCAAGTTCTAGTTGCTTTAATCTGCCTAAAACTCTTGAGCGCACGTCCGGGTGGACGTCCACCATTCTGTTAACAAACGTTTCTATGGAATCTGATCTTTTTCCGGGTTTACCTTGGCTAAACATATTATATCACCAAATTATTCTGGCCAAAAGGCTTTTTAAATCTTTCTATATTGGTTAATGTCCCTGTAGGCTTAAATTAAGTACAAATATATTAATTCTAATATGAAATATTAGGCGCCTGAGCCGAGATTCGAACTCGGGTCTGAACCGTTCTGCATGACAACCAAAGTACTTCAGCCGATCGCAGATCGGCTTGCCTTTTCTTTGGGTTGCCGACAAAATCCATTTTGGATTTTGCGGACACATCTGAACTTTGTTCAGATTGTGCCACGACACCTTTCTTTTTACGACGCAAGAAAAATCCGAAGATTTTTCTGCGCCCAGAAAATGCTTTGCATTTTCTTGGGAAAGAAAGGGGTTGTGTGACAGGGTTCTATCCTAACCGCTAGACTACTCAGGCATAGCTTTTCGTTTTGTGTGCGCTTTTTAAAGTTGAGTCCCGCCCTCAGGATTTTCTTTATCATCCTTTTTCCTTAGCGCCATCGTAGATGGCGCACGGGGGAATCAGGGTGAGCGTCCCAATCGAACGAAGTTCGATGTGCGGCAAAATCCATTGGATTTTGATTGCAACCTGAAGGGGGCAGAGCCCCCTTCGGGTCCGTTTTGAACCTGAAACCTTCCGGGTTCTGAGCGCATATTGCTTGCCTAGCGGCAAGTGCTGTCTACAGCCAGACGCTCTACCAGGTTGAGCTAGGGCGGGATAGATAGTGCTGCATATTTGGTTTAAAAAAGTTCTGTGCGCATATTATTCCTTCGTAGAAATCTTTCCAAGCACAGAAACAGTGTTGGATGCAACTGCCTTTGCCTTGCCGTTCTCTGTCTTGAATTTTACGTGCGCGGCAGGCAACCTAATCGCCCCAACAATACCAAGAGAGGTTCTCAAATCATAAGTCAAAACCCTTTCCTCGCCAGGATATAAAACATCAAACTTCCAGCTTAGCCTGATGTGCCCGCCTTCCTTCTTTATCACGCTCGGGTTCATTGTACCATAATCGCTGCCCGGTTTTAGCGGCGTGGCAATCACATCTGTAACAGTAACGTTCGGCACCTGCTTGCCCGCCAGTGATTTTACAACAAGCTTAACCTTCAGGCTCTTTGGCCCTTTTATTACTGATTTCGTAATGCTAAACTCGGCGCCGTAATATTTTGATAATGTATAAACGCCGGCGATGAGTAATATTAAAACAACGGCCAGCCATGCGTAAGATATTGTGTAAGCCATGGTTGTGCTCTGGCCGGGAGAAAGCGAATACTGCCAGCCAGCCACAAATCCGCCGCTGTCACCGCTTAATTTCTCTGCTTCGGGTTTCGAAAAAAAGAACGCGCGCTGCCAAGACGGAAGCAAAACTGTATGTGTGCCAACCGCATCGATATTGCCTTTGTTTGTCAGCGTGATTGTATATTTTGTGCCGAGGAATGCTCCGGAAGTATCTGTTTTGGAAACCACATTTTCGGAAGACAAAACCTGAAACCGCTTGCTCTGCTGAGAAACAAGTTTGCCGGCCGAATAAATCGAAACCACATTCTTGTAGTTGCCTGGCTTTACGTCAGAGTCTATTGTTATGTCTTTCTGCAGAACCAGTTTGGCCTCGCCGGAGGCCAGCTTGCCAATTGTAAAGTCAACCGGCTGGAACAAATCGCTGCTCAACTTGCCTGTCAGGCCTGCCGCTTCATCCTTGCCGGAATTTTTAACGATCAGATTTATTTTGTAATCGCCAGGCTTTATCTTACTCTCCAAATCTATTGAAGAATCAATATGCGGCGGTTCTGTGAGGACAGTTATCTTAACCAGCACCGATGTCTGCACTTTTGGGTTATTGCAGGCCTTTGCAGTCACTTCAATCGCGTAGGTGCCGGCATAAACATCTGCCGGCGGCGTGATTCTAAGTTCGGCAGATCTTGCGGAATTTGCAGGTATATCTAAAATATAATTATCAAAGTAGGCTGTCCCCCAGCCTGGCGCCGAAAGGCAGAATCTGTCGAACTTTGCCTGATTATTACCGACTGTAATGCCGTATTTTGCAGAATCTGTGTAAGAAACAGCACCGACCACTGCATTTTGCGTCATAACAACATCAGAACCTGCATGCGCGATGGGCAAACCGAGAACAAGTAACAAAAGACTAATGATGATTATGTGTGGCCAGCGCATGTTTATCAATTATGTTAGTGAATAATTAGTATATAAATGTTTCTAGATCGCATAATGAGCAATCCACAATGATATATGGTGAGGCTGCGCAGATTTGTTCCGCACATCGGGATTTGCGGGATTGTTAAATCCCGCTGTTTTTCTTTTTGGGTTCCCAGGAGCCTTTTTCTTTCCAGAGCCGAATGAAATTCGGCTTGGCCAAGAAAAATGCCGAAGCATTTTTCTCTGGTTTTAAAAGAAAAAGGGTGCTGTTGAACTGCGGTCACACCCATTCTGGTAAAGACATCTTTTGTGCGATTGAAAATCGCACTTTTCTTTCTTTAGACGCCCAGGAGCGTTTCTTTCTTTTTAAAAGAAAGAAAAGCTGCTGCCCCATGGGCGTAGCCTACCAAGCTAGCCGACAGCCCCGCTAAGAATTTATTTATAGCTTTAAAAGTTCTTTTACTATTTGTACAGCCCCCTTTCTTTGGGAAAGAAAGGTGCTCTACGAAACCACCAAAGAAACCTGTGCGATATTCTATCGCACTAAATTTTTACAGCTTTAAAAGTTCTTTTACTATTTTTTCAGCATCTGCTTTTACGCTACTAACGTCTTTTTCCGCATTGACTGGTCTAAACGCGGCGGAATATGTTCTGCGCATGCTTTCCACCATTGGCCATGTCTTCTTATCATACTCACGTATCGCATTCGCAAACATGTCGTAATTAACATCTTCCTGCCTGATGTAAAGCCCGCCCCCGCAGGCATCACATCTGTCCGCAGTTTTTGGCGGAGAAAACTTAACATGATAGACTAAACCGCATGGCCTGCAGCTCCTTCTTCCCTTGGCCCGCTCAAACAATGTATCGTCATTCGCAATGTCAAGGTAAAGCACTGCATCAAAATCAATCTCCCATTTCATATGTCCGTTCACGCGCTCGAACATCCTTTCGAGAAAATCCAGCTGTCCAGTAGTCCTTGGGTAGCCAACCCAAAAAGCAACCGAGCCCGGCTTCATTGCAAAAAATTGATGCTCGACAAGGGAATTCATGTACGGATCCGGAGTAAGGCTTCTGTCTGCATCAAAATGCTCTGCGACTTTTCCAAGCAAAGTCCCGTCGCGCTTGCCTGCCCGCAGCAAATTTCCGGTTGCGATATGCTGCGAGTCCGGTATTTGTTTGAGTAAGTGCTGCAGAACAGTGTCTTTGCCCGAGTAAACAGCGCCAATTATAACCACATTCTTAACTGGTTTAAGTTCAGCCACAGCTTACCTCTAAAAGCAGATAAAACAGTGACTATAAAAAAATATCTGTGCAAAACTAAACGAATTTCCCAACTAAAACATCAATCTTGGAATAAAGCTGCATAAGCGAGCCAGATGCATCAATCACATAATCTGCCTGCGCGAAAACCCTTTTCAGATGAAACTCTTTTTCCTCCCTTTTTTCTAGAGCGAGGAACTCTGGCCAGTAGGCTGGATCTCCCGGCCGGCCGCGCTTCTTCATCCGCTCAAAACGAATTTTTGCGGGCGCAGTCACAAATACTAGTTTTGCCTTGTGCTTAAAATATTTTTTAACAACTTTTACATCGGATGCCAAGCGTATGCCATCAATGCAAACCTTTTCGTCGCCATCATTCTCTACTTTCTGAATTATCTTTCTTATAAAATAATTTGTCCCGTACTTATTTCTCAGCCGCTCGGAAAGTTTTTCCAGATTCTTGCGGTTGGAGCGTATGCGCCTTTTTCTTGCCTCAGAGCGGATGTAGTCAGAAACTGTGTGCTTGTGAAATTTATATTTTTTTTCCAAATATTCGGCAACAGTCCCCTTGCCAGCCCCGATATCTCCAACTAAACCTATGACTGTGCGGATGGCCATTTTATAAAAACATATGCAATACTTATAAGCTTAATCTTCGGCCCTATTTTAACAGACTGCTGAATAGTTCTTCAACCTTTTCTTT
>JACOYC010000012.1 GCA_016182015.1 Nanobdellati archaeon
AACCGGCCAGCCGAATATTGTTGCCAGGCAAACCCAAACTGCCGCAGAAAGCAGGACAATAGTAACACCGAGCGAGTCAACTTGAAGATTTGAAACTATACCTTTTCCAACAACTGCGCGTATTACGTGGCCCTGCAGCAGTGCGCCAATAAAAACAGAGACTGCCGAAAATATAACTGCTTTTTTGAATTTAAGCACGCGGCAGCCCACAAGCGGGCCGGTTATGTGGCCAGCCGCATTGCCGCCCATGAAGTACAGCAAAAACAGCGTGGCTGCTCCGACTAAAACCGCTTCTAAAACCATCTAAATCTCACTCTCTAAGAATTTCTGAAGGTTTATTTTTGGTTCAAACTTCAGCAATTTCTTCGCAAGCGTTGTATCAATTGAAAACGCCTCAGAAACGACTTCATCCTTGCGCGGATTTTCTACAAAATCGATTTTTACTTCCCTGCCTTTTGCAGCAAAGGCTTGTTTTATCTGTTCGGCAATGCTTGCAACTGAAAGCTCTTGATGTGCAATGTTAATCGCGCGGGGTTTTTTTAATGTTTTTATTTTTTTTACGCCGAGCGCATATGCATCTGCGATATCAGAAACATGAATGAAATTCCTGACCTGTGTTCCGGGCTTGAAGATTGTAATCGGCTCGCCTGCCCGTGCCTTCTGCAAAAATAAATTTACCGCAGTTGGTTTTATTACCGTCGTTCCATTCATATTGTAAGTTCCATAAATATTGCTTTTCAGGAATGCAAATGCCGGAAACGCATAAAGCCTTGCACACTCGAGCAAAAATTTCATCGCAAGATACTTTTGTTTTCCATAAGTATTTACTGGCGCCATTTTCACTTTTTCTGTTATCGGGAAAACTTTTGGCTCGCCAAAAACTGCCATAGACGCCGCGAAGATGATGCCAGCCTTGGTTTCTTTTGATATGCCGCAGAGATTTTGCGTGCCAATTACATTTGCAGTAAAACTTTCTACCGGCCTTTCGTTGCACGGCGCTACTCCGGGGATTGCGGCCAAATGTATTATTACATCTGCATCCTTCAAAGCGGAAAAAATCTGCTGCGGGTTTGTTATATCTGCACTAATAATCTGCTGGCCATCAATTGACTGCACTTTATTAGCATAAAGATTATCAACTGGAATCAGATCAAAACCATTTTCCAGAAGCCTGCGGCAGACCATTCCGCCGACGTAGCCTGCCGCGCCAGTCACAGCAACAACAGCCATTATTTCACCAGGCCGTCCTTCCAAGTTATTTTCGGCGTTATCTGTTCCTTGTGTTCTATAATTCGCTGCTTGTGCGGCAGTAAGTCAAAGAGCATGTACGTTATCGATTCGTCCATAGTTTTTGAAGGCGTGAAGCCAAGCTCTTTAAGTTTTTTATAATCAACATTATAATAATGTTCTTCTGCCTCTACGCGCGGGTTTTGCAGTGACTCAATTTTGACATTCAGGCCGAGCTTGTCACCAATGTCTTTTACTTTCTGCGCAATCTGCAAAACAGAAAATACTTCAGTTAGCTGGTTAACAACGCGGTACTCGCCCTTCTGCGGTGGCTTGTCGACAAGTGTAGTTATGCAGCGCATTGTGTCCATTATGTTGAGATAACCGCGCGTCTGCCCGCCTTTTCCGTACGGAGTCAGCGGCATTCCGACAATTGCCTGCGCGCAGAATCTGTTGACTGCAGTGCCAAATGATTCGTCAACATCGAACCGCGTGACAAGGCGCGGGTCAAGTGTTGTTTCCTCCGTACGTGTTCCATAAACGACGCCCTGCATTATGTCTGTTGATGTGATACCCCATATCTTGCAGGCCAGCATTATGTTGTTGCTGTCATGTACTTTTGTCTGGTGATAGAACGAGCCTGCCTGCCTTGGGAAAGGTAGTGTTGCCTTGCGGCCGCGGTACTCAATTTCAAAAAATCCTTCCGGAATGTCTACGCCCGGCGTGCCATACTCACCCATAGTCCCTAACTTTATCAGGTGACAGTCTGGTGCAAACTTTTTCAGAGCAAAAAGCAAATTTAATGTCCCATTAACATTATTCTCGTGCGTTTCAATTGCATGCTTTGCGTCTATCATCGAGTAAGGCGCGGATGGCTGCTCTGCAAAATGCACTACAACTCTAGGCTTGTATTTTTTTACTATGGCTTCAACAAATTCATGGTCGCGCATGTCACCGTGCTCGAATTTGATTTCGCGGCCGGTGATCTGTTTAAAAACAGAGGTGCGGACTGCTATGTCTTGGATTGTTGTTATTGAGTCTGACCCCATCTCCCACACACGCCGCCGGCGCGAGAAATTATCTATGCCGATAACTGGTTCATCATACTTCATCGCGAAACGCATCGCGAGAGGCCAGCCAAGATAGCCGTCTGCACCTAATACTACTAAAGTCATCTACTCACACCTTGCAGACATTTGAAGCAAAAGACTTAAAACCCTTTCTGAATTTTATGCAACATATGGATTTTGATGTTCTAAAATTATTTTTGCGATGTCTGGCCGCATAAATTCTAGTTCAGGCATAGTTTTTGTTTTTATCATTTCTCTAACTATAGTGCCTTTTGGCATTATCTTCTCTGACTCCGGGTGCCGGCAAGTTTTGTCAGTGCCAAACTGGCCGCAGGATTTGCAATAATATGAATTTTCAAACTTTAATATTTTTATCCCAACATCTTCAATTCCGTCAAAAATCTGCTGTGCTTCGTAAGTCCCATAGTAATTGCCGACGCCCGCATGGTCGCGGCCAACGATAAAGTGCGTGCAGCCAAGATTTTTTCTAATTATCGCGTGCAGGATCGCCTCTTTTGGGCCAGCGTAACGCATATTCTGAGGCAGCACTCCGAGAAGCGCGCGGCTGGCTGGCAAGTAATTTTCAACAATATGTTTGTAGGTGTTTAGAATTATTTCATCTTTGAAATCACCAACCTTCTTTTTTCCAACTACTGGGTTTATCAACAACCCATCGACGATTTCCAGGGCGCAGCGCTGTAGATACTCGTGCGCTCTGTGCGGCGGATTTCTTGTCTGAAATGCAACAACAGAGCGCCAGCCTTTTTCTGAGAAAAGTTTGCGCGCACTCGCCGGAGTGAGAACAAAATCGCTAAACTCGCCGTAGTTATTGTCAATTACACTAACCTTGCCGCTAATAAGCACGTCGCCCTTTGCAAAAACCTGCGCGACGCCCGGGTGTGCTGCATCCGTTGTGCCGAAAACGCGCTGCGCATATTTTATTTTATCATACCGAAATTTCTCTTCGACCTGCATGACAGCCACAGGTTTATTATTTTGTGTTAAGATTATTTGCGAACCCTCTTTGATTAGTTTGGCGGCTTCAATTGCCAAATCAAAAACAATTGGTATCGGCCAGAGCGTGCCGTCCTTCAAACTCATGCAGTTCAGCACAGAATCAAAATCTTCACTGCACATAAATCCATCGAGCGGCGAGTAGAATCCGTTTGCGATGTTTCTTGCGTCCAAAAGCAGTTCGTCAGAAACCTCTAACTTTTGAAAACCATTGAGTGCGCCGGAAAATTTTGCTGCATCGTCGGCGGTTAAAACACTATTTACCAGTCCGCGATTTCCGTGGGGCTTAAGCATGGGCTGCTTGTGTCGGCTGCTGGCCAGCGGCTGCCTTTGCCAGCGTTGCAGGGTCTGCGTGCAGGCCACATTCTTTTGTTTCTGGGTTCTCCCACCACCAGCGGCCGGCCCGCTCATCCTCTCCTGGCTTTATCGCCCGCGTGCATGGGGCGCAGCCGATGCTCGCGTAGCCTAAATCAAATAATTTATTGTATGGCACGTTGTTTTTCTTGATGTAATCCCAGACCTGCTGGCTCGTCCAGTCCATAAGCGGGTTTATCTTGACCATGTTGCGCACAGAATCCCACTCGACTTTTTTCATGTCCGTGCGGGTAATTGATTGCTGCCGCCTTAATCCAGTCATCCAGCCGCTCATGCCCTTCAGTGCGCGGTTTAGCGGCTCGATTTTTCTTATCTGGCAGCACATCTTCCGGTTTTCTATGCTATCATAAAATAAATTCAGGCCTTTTGCGCGCACCATCTTTTCGACCTTTGGTGTTTTCGGAAACATCACCTTGATTTTTATGTTGTATTTCTGCCGGACCGCATCCATCACATCGTAAGTCTCGGGGTTTAATCTGCCAGTGTCTAAAGTAAAAACTACCGGTTTCTTTGTTATCTTGGCCAGCAGGTCCACAATCACCACATCCTCGGGGCTGAAGCTGCAGGAGAGCGCAACCTTCTTGCCATAAGTATCAACTGCCCACTTCAGAACTTCCTCCGCAGTCTTGCTTTCCATGTCCGGCAGCGTTGGCATCTGGACTGCCTGCGTTTGTGTTTGAGCTGGCTGTACTTGAATTGCTTGTTCCATAATCACACCCCAAATAGAGTTTATAGAAAGTTATAAAAACCTTTTCTCTACTCCAAGTCTTTCCAGCTCAGTGGTTCTTCTAATTTATAATCGCGCTTCAACCGCTTTCCAACAACTTTATCCCATTCCAATGGCCCGATCTCTTTGTCGCCAGGTCTGAGTGCGACTAAATCTTTTTCCGTTATGATGGTGCCGGCCTTCAAATCTCTTGCCGCAAAAAGTGAGCGGCGCAGGAAACCGACTTTATTAGTTTCTTTTTCTATCGGCATTATATCTTTTTTTTCCTCGCCAAGCATTTCGTTTATGCGTTTGATGTCAGCAATTAAATCAATGAAGCCCTGCTTATCCAGCGAGTGCGGGTGGTCACCGTGTTTCAATCTGTGATTGTAAGTGAAATGCTTTTCTATAATTCTGGCGCCCATTGCGACTGCTGCCAAGGATGCAAGCGAACCAGGAGTGTGGTCTGAGTAGCCAACTGTAACTGCTTGATCTGAAAGCCCGATGGTTACGCCAAAATGCTTCTTAAGAAAAGGAATTGAAAGCAAGTTATTTTGATTGTCCGGCGTGCCGGGATAGCCAGCAACACAGTGCAGCAGCGCCAATTGGTTTTTGTCTTTGAACTCCGCAACAACTTTTTTTATTTCTTCGAAGCTAGCCATTGCGGTTGACATGATGACTGGCTTGCCTTTGGCAATTACTTTTCTGATTAGCGGAATGTTTGTGAAATCGCCGGAGCCGATTTTGTGGACTACAATATGTTTATCCAGCATTTCTAGGGAGTCTTCATCCCAACAGCTTGACATAAATATTATTCCATGCGCCTTTGCATAATCTGCTAGCTCAAGCCATTGTTCCTCAGAAAATTCCAAACCCTTGAAGCGCTCGCGCTGTGTTTTGTAGAGCTGGCGCATATGCGGCAGGGGCAGGACTTCATTTGTGATTAATTTTTCGCCTTTGTAAGTCTGGAATTTGACTGCGTGTGCGCCAGTCTCAGCAGCGTCCTGAATCATTTGTTTTGCGCGCAGGAAGTTGCCGTCGTGGCCCGGGCCTGTTTCAGAAATTACAAACACTTCCTTGTCTGTGTCGCATAGGCCGAGGTTCATAAATTCATAATAGGGTTTTCCTGCAGGCGATGTCAGCGTTCTTTCTGTCCAGCTCAGACACATTTGCCAAAAAGCTTTTGCGCGGCACTGAACCAAGCTTCGTTGCACTAAGCAAAAGTATCCTTGTCCTTCTCGCAGTTGGTGTAATCGCGTTGATTTTTGCCACGCCAACACACAGCAAAATAATATGGCTTGCCCTAGCCGTAGGCGGTTTTCTTGAAGCGGTGGCTACATTACTTTGGATGAACGCGATAAAAATTTCAGACTTTTCAAAAACCGTGCCTTTTATGGCGCTGACGCCAATTGGCATAGCTGTAATTTCTTATTTTATAAATGGGGAGTTTCCGACTGCTGCAGGCTTGATTGGCATAGTGCTGGTTATGGCCGGCGGTTACACAGTAAATTTTGACAAGGCAAGGGAAGGCCTGCATGCCCCAATAAAAGAAATTTTGGCGAATAAGGGAACGCTGCTAGCACTGTTAGATGTTGCGGTAATAAGCACAGCGGTTTCAATAAGCAGATTCGTAGTTAAACGGGCAGATCCGCTATTTTCGCTGGCAGTGCTTTTGTTTTTCACAGTTTTGTTTTTAACGTTATTTTCTATTTTTCAAATAAAAAGTATTGCGGGCCAGTTTGCGCAAAACTCAAAACAACTTTTACCAATTGCTTTATTCTCGAGTGCCTCTTCTATTTTAAGTTTCTTCGCACTCAGCCTGACTCAGGCAGCCTATGCAAACACAGTCAAACGGCTAAATGTTTTATTTAGCGTTTTGTATGGCCATTTCATTTTCAAAGAAAAAGATATCGCGCAGCATTTAGTCGCAGTTGTGTTGATGTTGGCTGGCATCGCCATCTTGGCGATCTACGGCTGATTTTTCTACTCAGATTCTACGCGGAATTAGTTTTTCCGCTCTTTAGCATCTGCTCGGCCAGCCAGAAACCAAAATCTGAATCAACGCGGGTGGATTCTTCCTCAGTCATTAGGATGTTGCCAACAGTTTTTCCTATCACTGAGCCAAAATCCAGCACGGGCCGTTTGAAAACATAAATCGCCCCGTTTTCGGCGTAAAGTGATTCACGCTCGTGTTTCAGCAGGCGCTTTTCAAACAGCGGCGTTAATCCGTATTCATCCGGTTTCCACAAAAATTTGTTATCCTCAGCAACGCTTATCACAGTATCTGTGTCGAAAATAAAAAGTGTGTGAACTGCTTCTTTAATATGGTCTGCTGTTTTGAACGGTGTTGTTATGTAAAGCAATGTTATTATGTCTGGCTCGTAGCTTTCCACTCTTTCTAAATAATCAAGTGCGTGCGATAAGACTTTTTCTATTGCTACCTTGCCAGCCAGCATTTCTGGGCGGATGAACGGAACTTCTGCCCCAAATTGTTTTGCGGCCTCCGCGATTTCGCTGCTTCAGTGCGAGGCCATCCGAACTGCGCGCAGGAATTATAGCAATTGTTTTTTGATTTGACAAAATATTTTTCAATTTGTATTCAACAAAATCTGCTTTCACTTTTCTTCTTGCAGCAAGCTTTGCTTTTGTGTTGGAGCTCATTGTGGTGCCGTGCCGCCGGTAATAATACAGCGGTAAGTTAATGCAGGCCACATTAAACCGATTCACAAATCTAATCCAGTAATCAAAATCCTCCTGATATCGCAGCTCGGAATTATAGCCAGAGAGCTCCGCCCAGCAGGCTTTTTTATACATCGCACCAGAGGCAAGAGGCGATCTGTCTAACAGTTTTAGCTCGTCATTCGCGCGCATGTACCTGAAATGCTCAACAATATTTCCGTTTGCGTCTGTAGTATAATAGTCAGAGTAAACCATATCGGTTTCGGGATGCGTGTCCAAGTAATGTGATTCAATCAGCAAAAGATTCTCGTCAAACCAATCATCTGCATCCAAACGAACAATGTAATCAGCATCGGATATTTCAATACCAACATTCGAAGCGGCAGCAAGCCCGATGCTATTTGTTCTGATTGTTTTTAGCTTGCCGCCAAATTTTTCCCTGAATTCTTCAATAATCTGCGGCGTCTCGTCAGTTGAGGCATCGTCAACAACAATAATTTCATAATCTTTGTAAGTCTGATTAAGTACTGAGTTCAGGCACTTCCTTAAAAACTGCCCGTAGTTATGCGCGGTTACGACTACTGCGACTTTAGCGATGCTCACACCTCGAAAAAATAGAACGAGAAAAGCTTTTATGCTATTCGGTCATCCCCGTCTTGATAATTTCGTTCTCCTTTATGTTTATTTTCGCTTTTTTTCCAATAAACTTTTCCGCATCCGATGGCGGCAGGCCAGCTTCGTTTTGATTTCGCTTGAATGCAAGGTCAGTGAATTTTATTACTTCGCCCGCAGAAATATTTTTTGCGGCAACAATATATTTTTTCATCTTCTCCCTATAGGTTTGTTCCGCTTCATACTCCTCAATTTTGCCAGAGCCAGTAGCACGTTCGTAATTTCTTACCAAAACAACCATTCTCGCGAATTCATCTTTATGTAAGCTAGAAAAATGGTCGAACCCTTTATCTGCGCGGTTTTTTGTGATATGCTTTTCGATTACAGATGCGCCGCGCGCGGCGGCGAGCGCGGGCAGCATAACCGCGATTTCTGAGCTTGCGTCGACGTGATCCGCAAATCCAACCAAGAGGTTAAACTCCTTCTTCAGAGCTTCTATCGCAGCCAGATTAGCGTCATCAATTTTTGTTGGGAATGTTTGGTAGCCGTGCATTAAAATGATATCTTTGTTTCCGTTTGATTTTATCAAAGCAACTACGTTTTTAATTTCCTCCAAACTCGAACCACCAACCGCAATCAGGACTGGCTTGCCAAAAGATGCAACTTTTTTTACTAAATATGGATTCGCAACATCTGAAGATGGTATTTTGAAAGCTGCGGTATTATGTTTTTGGAAAAAATCTGCAGCTTCTTCATCATACGGCTCGCCAATTATGTCAACATTTAATGTTTTTGCAAATTCAATTAATTTCTCCCAGTTTTCATCTGAAAGTTCAATTTTTTTGAAGTTTTCGTACCGCTGGTCTGAGGGCACGATAAGTTTGTCTTTGTGAAACCGTTGTAGCTTGACCGCATCGCAGCCGGCCTCAGCAGCGTTTTGCAGAATCTCTTTGGCCAGATCCAACGAGCCGCAGTGCGCGGAAGCCAGCTCTGCAATAACATAGGTTGGGCAGCCGTCGCCAATGAATTTAGTTCCTATTTTAATTTGCATTTTATGTGTCAGTTTTTAATTTCAAATTCATCTCTTTATCAATTTCTTTTAGATCACGTTCGGTAACGTGTGCATTTATTTTCGCAAAAACTGGATTTTCATCCAAAAATTTAATTACATTTTTTGCAGGAATTATGTTTTCGCCGTCGTAAAGCGTTTCATAAATTAATTTTATTAGTTCGAAGTCCTCGGGCGCGTCCAAGCATAATCTGTAATTTCTTTTGAACCACTCGCCAACATCCAGCGTTGCGATTTTGAATACGTCCGGCCGCCTGAAGTGTGCAGTCATGTATTCCGTCGAGTTCGGGTTTTGTGCCAGCTCGTGGCATTTCTTCATCGCGGCCAGCGTGAACACTTCACACCACAGGCCAGCAGGCAATGGGCTTCCAGTGTAATGCGAGTACTCCGCACCTTCTTTGATATGATGTTCAACAAGTTTTGTAACATGTTCTGGTGAGATTAATGGCCGGTCGCCAGTCGTGCGGACAACGATATCTGCGCCTTCCATTTCTGCGGCGGCGATGAACCTGCCCAAAACATCGAGCGGGTCGCCGGCAACATATTTTATATTTTTCTTTTTCGCGATTTCGATTAGCGGTTTGTCGTCCTCTAAATTCGAGGTGCACAACACGACTGGGAATAGCGTTGTTTTCAGCCTGTCAATCTCGTGTTCAATCATCGACTGGCCAGCCACTTCCAGCAGCGCCTTCTTCGGCAATCGCTTGGAGTGCAGGCGGACTGCGAGACAGATGATGACTTTTTTTCCGAGGAATTCCATATAAATTTAAAATGAAAAAGGCTTTTATAAGTTTCTATTATGGGCTGGTACTATCGAATGGCAGGCTAATTATCCGATTATTATATTTCGAAACTACCGCCTCGACTTTATCGTGCGTCCTTACTTTGTTGATGTCGCACTTTGCGCATGTTGGGATTTCAGTGTCCTTGCCGGCCAGATGAGTCTCACGCAGCTTTGTCAGGAACTCGCTGTGCCAGATGCTCTCCAGGCTCTGTTCGGGGAAGTGGCCCAGCGGCATCTCGCCGTTCCAGTCTCCGCAGCATGCGCGGACCTCGCCATCAAAACAGATCATCAGCCTTTGCCATATTTGCGGGCAGGGGAAGGAGTAGCCATGCTCGATTTTTGTCGGGTCTTTCTTTATGCCGAATGCAATCCTGTTTACTGTGTCGAGCCACATGCTGGCAAACTGGTCGACCTCCGCCTCGTTCTCCGGCTGGACACACATCTGCACGCGCACCGACGGTTTTGTTTTTCCAAGTGAGTTTCTAATTTCCACAAGCTGTTTTATATTCCCAACTACGCGCTCAAAATTAGAGAGCACGCGGACTTTTTCATAAGTTTCTTTAGTTGCACCGTCGAACGAGATGATGATGCGATCAAGGCCAGCCTCGATGAGGTCACGCGCCTTTTTTTCGTCCAGTGTCAGGCCGTTTGAATTGAACTGCACTTCGAGAACGCTCTTTGATTTTGCATAGCGGACCATCTCTGCAAGCTTCGGGTGCAGCAGCGGCTCGCCCCTATAATTAAATTTTATTGATGGGACTTTGAATTTGGCGGCTTCATCCATTATTTTTACAAAGAGATCCCACTTCATGTAGCCAAGGCCGCCACCCTTCAGGTTTGCGTCTTTGAACTGCTCGCCATGCCAAGGGCACATGATGCACTTCAGATTGCATGCAGAAACAGATTCTATGTCGAGATGCAGCGGGAACGGAAGAACAATATGTTTAGTTGCGACTTCAGTCCACTTTTTTCTATAATTTGCAAATTCCGGGCCGAAATTCTCATCCGCGTTTTTTACTTTGTCAGTCGCCAAAATTTGAAAGTGTCCCGGATTTACTTGTGTCTGCGTCATTCACACCCCGCTATATTATCTGCTTGTCAGTTTCTAAGTCAATTATATGTATGACTTTAACTGGGCAGGCATCTGCTGATTCAATGAGAAGCTTTATTTGCTTTTCGTCTGCTTCTACTATAGCTTCCCACATACCAGCACTTATTTCTTTGCCATCTATAAGGTCGGCCTTGCCGCCAGCTACCATTAGCCATCTATCGGGCGCGATTGCGGCACACGCGCCAGCGCCTATGCACTCAGTGCGATTGTAAATTATCTTATACTTCTTAACCATTATGGTAGTCGTATGAGCGTAAGATTTAAAAATGTATGTTGCTTTAATAGCAATGTCACAGTTAACATATGTTAATTGTAACTGGAGCGTGTGATATGGTTAAGGGGAAGGTACTATTGATTAATCCGATTCAAGGGATAGATGGATTTTTGCCCCTCGGTATATCTATAATAAGCGGGGCCCTGAAGAAGGCAGGCTACGAAACCGCACTATTTGACGCCACATTTTATGATATTAGGTCCGAAGCAATTGCTGACGAACACACAAGAAAAGTCGGTGAGTCGATATTGGAATTTAAGAAATCAAACATAGCAGAGTACACGCAAAAGAAAACATCGGATTATAAACAGGATTTGCTAAAGCAATTGAAAGAGTTCAAGCCGGATGTTGTCGGCTTGTCATTAACAACTAGCAATAATCACTACACTGCTATGCATCTTTTGAACATAATACGCCCGCACTTCAAAGGCCCGATAATCGTTGGCGGCTATGTGGTTACAGTTGCAACAGAAAAAATAATTGCACACCAAGAAGTAGACGCTGTGTGTGTTGGCGAGGGGGAGACAGCGATAATAGAATTCTGTGACAAAGTTATGGCTGGCCAAGAGCCTTCTGATATAAAAAGTATTTGGTACAAGCGCCGCGAAACTGGCGAGATTGTAAAGAATGGCATGAGAAATTTACCAGACCCAAATGATTCGCCGTACCCTGACTGGGATATTTTCGAGGACAGCGCTTTCTACAAGCCGTTTTTAGGTAATGTTTACCGCTCAGGGCATGTAGAGATGTCGCGCGGCTGCCCCTATCAATGCACTTATTGTATAGAGCCAACCCTGCAGAAACAATACCGCGGCCTCGGCACATATCACAGAAGGAAAACACCACATAGGATGATAAAAGAACTAAAATATTTAAAGGAAAAATACAACCTGCAAATGTTTAAGTTTTGGGACGGCACATTCCTGCTATTCCCTCCAGGCCAGCTTGAGGAGTTTGCAAAGCTATACCATGATGAGATTGGTCTGCCATTTTTTATAACCACGCGGGCAGAAACAGCGTCACAGGAAAAGAACGTTCAATTGCTTAAGCAAGCTGGCTGTGTTTGTGTTTCATTTGGGATAGAAAGTGGTTCGCCAAACATAAGGCAGAACGTCTTGAACAGATGGATGTCAAATGAACAGATAATAAACGCGTTCAAGCTGCTGCGAAAATATAAAATAAGAATCAGCGGTTTGAATATGATGGGCCTGCCATATGAGACAAGGGAAGATGTCCTGCAAACGATAAAACTCAACAAGATCGCAGGCGCAGATTCGTCAAGACCGAACATATTCCAGCCGTACGAAGGCACGCCACTGCGAGAGTTGGCAATAAAAGAGGGATGGATAAACCCCGAGGATGATGAGTTTAAGGTTGAAAAAAGTATGCTAAAAATGCCCCAGCTCACGCCGGAAGAGATACACGGGCTGAAAAAGGTGTTCATACTTTACAAGGAAGCCCCGGAGTGGCTGTGGCCGGTAATAAAATTATGCGAAAAAGACGGACCAGTGCGCAATGCGCTGTATATGTTACTAAACAGATTATTTTACTATAAAATATATGGCAAGCAGGAAGGCGATGAAATTCCTGTTGTAATAACACGCGAACTGGAAAAAGTGCAGGAGATAGTAGACTGATAGTGCTAAGATTTTTTCCCAGACATATGGCCTATTAGCTCAATTATTCGCTGCACGGACTTGCCATCTGCGCACAATTGTTTGCTAAAATAAATTTGTTTTGCGGCTAAAAGCTTTTTTCTTGTATTTTCAGAATTAAGCAATAAGTCCAGTGCTGCGTTAAGCTCTTGTTTGGACCTTGCGCCAAGGGCTATGCCTTCGCGGACATAATCTAGCCGCTCCGGTAATCCTGAAAAGTTTGCCAGAATGACTGGCTTGCCAAGAGCGGCGGCCTCGGCACACACAACAGAAGCAACTGTAACAACCACGTCTGATAAGGCCATTAGTTGGTATAAATCTTCCGGTGTAGAAAAAAAGCCCGCTGCAGCTTTATGTGATCCGCTTTTTGACTGTGCTATGCCGGCACGCGGATGCGTCTTAACTATTAGTTGTAAATCTTTTTGTTTGGCGTACTCTGCCAAGCAGGCCAGCACTACTGGCATGTCAGGCACTATTTGCTCAGCAACTAAAATTCTTTTCCTGCTTAGATTTATACCATATTTGCCAGCAGTTTGAGCAACGTCAAATTTCTGTGCAATTAAATTATCTAATTTTGGAATGCCACCAATAATAACTTTGTCTGCTGGAAAGCCGTGAGAAATATAGAGTTCTGCAGCGGATTCTCCCCAAACAGCAAGCCACTGCGGCGATATGGTTTTATTAAATGCGGGGTAAAGACCAACTCCAGTTGGACCGTGTTGGACGGCAAGTGTTTTAATTCCGAGGTTGTTTGCATAATCCAGCATAGGTTTAGACATATCGGAAGATTCATCAGCAGTAACAATGATGTCAGGCCTTTCTGTTAGCAGGGCTTCTTTAAATAATTCATCTATAAGCACTACTTCTTTAATATGTTGTCGCGGGAAAAAATAAAAACCAAAGACGGCTTGTACAAATTTTGTAACGTCGACACCAAGGAAATAAAACCTACACTTTTTAAATTTTGCGCACTTATCAAATTCATCTACAATATTTTTGACGCGTTCCTTGACACCATAGGAATAATAAGTATATATTGATATGTGAGGTATGCGCGCCTTTTCTGTCAGTTCACTTAAATACTCGTTGTTCGACAGTTCAGTTGATACGCAAAAGACATCATGTTTTTCTTTTGTTGCATTTATTATTGGCAAAAGCATATGGATTGTTGATGGCAGCGATGCAACAAACATAATCTTGTTTTTATCACTTTTAGTTGTAATTGGTATGTTAACTTTTTTTGTGTTTACTAATGTCCACCAGCGCAGCAGTCTGGCAAGGAGCGGGCGCAGCGGTATGCTTGGTAACGTTATAGAAAGTGGCGCGAATTTAATACCAAAATAATCTGCAACAACCTTTGCCGGCAGGCCCGCAGGTAGTGTTAAGTTAGCAAATACTTCTTTCGGCTTTTCTGCCGAGAAAATTTCCATAAATATCGTTACAAATTTCAGGCCCTTTGGGATATAGCCGGCATATAATTTATCACAAAATGTTGCCTGTACGTTTGCCCAAAAATCGAATCCACGAATATTTAATATGTCTTTTAATTTCTGGCTGCCAACCGTAGTTTCCCCCCACTCTAAGTAGTGTTCATAAACCAGTTTTGGCAGTCTGGCCAGCGCATCGCTAAGCGAGTAGTCATCCAGGGTCTTAAAGCGAATGTTATTTTTGCGTAATTCAGAAACGTCCCCGTTCAGCGTAATAACTAGGCTGTCTTTTTCCTGCAAGGCCAGTTTTACTGCGCGTTTAATTTCAGAGTCTAAAAAACAGATAATGAGCCGTTTAGCCATGTTAATATGCTAGTAGAAACTCTTTTATGGTTTTTGCTTTTATATTTTGCATGGTTTGTGTGTTGGGGGTTTTGTGGGTGCCGCACCAGCCGCATGAGACCGGCGCAACATTAGTAAAAGATGGCCGGATAATTGCTGCTGTGAACGAAGACAGGATTACCGGAGTAAAGCACGACAGCAGCCTACCCATAAATTCTATAAAAGAAGTCCTGCGCATAGCAAAAATAGGGCCAGCTGAAATTGACGCGGTTACCATACCCTTTGAAAATCCGGCCTGGTACTCCATGCGCACCCTGAACGTGAAAAACCTGTTGCGCATACCGCACGCGCTGATAGAAAATCGGACTTTCAGGGCATACTTAAAAGGGTTTGGTATTGATTGTCCTGTTTATTATATCAACCACCATCTGAGCCACGCGGCATCCGCGTATTATACTTCTGGATGGAATGAGGCAACTATAATCACGATGGACGGCACCGGCGATGGAATTGCTAGCGCAGTTTATACCGGAAAGGACGGCGAGCTGCGCGAGGTTGCGAGAACACCCGAAAAAGATTCGCCGGGTTTTTTTTACGCAAAGGCCACGGCGGCAATCGGTTTCAAGGCAAATGACGGCGAGGGCAAGACAATGGGGCTGGCCTGCTATGGAAATCCAGATATATTGTATAATGAATTCGCAAGGCTTCTGGATGCCCGCGGCTTAAAATTTGTGGGCAATTTTGGCGGTACTTCATACTCACATAAAATAGATTTTACGGATGGCAAGCTTTTTGCACGCTACAGATATGATACTACTTTTAACAGCGATAATCCGTTTCTCAACTACGCCGGCAAATACAAAAACGAAGATATCGCGGCAGCCGCGCAAAAAGTCCTGGAAGAAGCCGCAGTGAAACTCGTAAAAAATGCAGTAAATTTTACGAAACTGCCGAATGTCTGCCTGGCCGGCGGCGTAGCGCTGAACGTGAAAATGAATCAGAGGATACGCGAACTTAGTGAAGTGGAAGATGTTTTTATCCACCCAAACCCCGGCGATGCAGGGGTGCAGGCCGGCTCAGCACTTTACTGGTGCCATAAACTAATGCGCGAGCGCGGCTCGTTCAAACAGTGGAGAATGGAGCACGTTTATTACGGCGCCGAGTACTCAGATGAAGAGGTAGAAAGAGAAATTGACAGTTTTGGTGTGGATTCCGGCAGGGTAGTTGGCTGGTTCCAGGGCAGGCTCGAGTACGGACCGCGCGCATTAGGCAATAGGTCGGTGGTTGCGGACCCGAGGATTGCCGGTATGAAAGACAGAATAAACAAGTATCTGAAAAAAAGAGACTGGTTTATGCCATTTGCGCCAAGCATGCTTGCAGAAAAAAAGGAAAAATATCTTGTTGATGCAGCAGACGCGCCATTTATGATATTAAGTTTTGACGCCACAGACAGTGCCGAAAAGGAAATACCCGCCGTCGTGCATGTAGACAAAACGCTTCGGCCGCAAACAGTCAAAAAGGAACACAACCAGGAATATTATGATTTGATCCGCGAATTCGAAAAAAGAACTGGCATACCAACTGTACTGAATACTAGTTTTAACAAGCATGGCCTGCCCATGATAATGAAACCAAAGGACGCAATAGACCATTTGGTTTGGGGCTGTGTGGAAGAATTAATAATCGGAAAATACCGCGTGTTTAGAAAATTTAAATAGTTTGTTTAGTTTTTAGTTCGGTTTCTAAAATATTTATGTAATCCTGCGCGACTTCCTTCCAGCTTTTCGTTGGCATTTTTGAAATGCCTGCCGCGAGTTTCTTTCTTAACTCCGGCTTTTCATATAGTTCTAAAATTCCGTCCGATAAGTCCTGGGCGATGTATGCATTTTCACCGTGCGTCATGATGTTTGAAATTTTGCCGCGCAGCACGAGAAGCGGCTTGCCTGCCCTGAAATACTGGAATAGCTTTGGCGAGCCGTCCGAGTCCATCGTCATCGCAACAACATCGCACGCCTTGAAATACGCAATCGAGTCTTCATCTGAAACAAAGCCAAGAAAATGGATGTTCTGGCTAGCAATTTTCTGAAAGTCCGGATTTGGTTTTCCGATTAAGTACAGGTGGCAGTCAATATTCTTTGATACCTCATTGACAGCGGTTATCAGCCTGTCGAGGCGCTTTGATTTTTCCTGTGAGCCAAAATACAAAAT
Source organism: Nanobdellati archaeon (assembly GCA_016182015.1). Lineage (GTDB taxonomy): Archaea > Nanobdellota > Nanobdellia > UBA10117 > UBA10117 > JACOYC01. The sequence goes on from JACOYC010000012.1 coordinate 16,554, forward strand.
GTTAAATTTTCCCGCTAGTTTTGCCGGCTCGCCCTTAGAAAAATCCAGATCGACGCCGTGAACGCGGTAGTAGCATTTTTTGTTAAACAATTTGCATCGCTCGAGATTTGCAATCGTTGAAGTAACAACAAAATCCGCGTGCTGTATGCCGTAGTGCTCGAAGAATGCCAGCCAGGCCAGCGGGTATTTTGTGGCCATCATGTCAGTCCAGTAATCTGTCCAGTCATTTACTAGAATTGCTTTTCTTATCAAGACAATTCTTTTCAGGAAGGCTGGCAGCGCCGCAATAAGGCCGACTGAAATTATTATGTCGGGTTTGAATTTCAAATATTTTTGGTAAAAACTTTTCCACTCGCCCCGCACAACAACATCAACATCATGGCCCAGCTCACGAAACCAGTATGGCAGGTGGTCAAAGTCGTGCAGTCTAATTGCGGGAAATTTCTCCCTTGCACCAGTCAATATCTGAATTTTCATCTTAGTGTAGGGCAGCAAAACTTTTTTAACACTTTCTTATCTTGTGTTACGTAAGGTTGGAGTCGTATATGAAAGTTGGAGTTATTGGGTGCGGGTATTGGGGATCAAAGCTCGTAAAAGAATTTTATGACATTGTCGGTAAGGATAATCTAATAGCATGCGACTTGTCAGAACAGAGGCTTGTACAGGTTAAAGAAAAGTTCGGGGTGGAAACAACCAAAAATATCTCGGAGGCAATTAAAAAAGCAGATGCCCTCGCCGTTGCAACACCAGTATTTTCACACTATACAATTGCACGAAAAGTTCTGAAGGCCGGCAAGCATGCGTTTGTTGAGAAACCAATCGCAAAGTCTTACTCGCAGTCGCTCAAGCTGGTTGGGCTGGCCAGCCAGAAAAATGTTAAGCTAATGGTGGACTCAACTTTTATTTATTCTGCAGCGATAAGAAAAGCAAAGGAACTCATAGACTGCGGCGAGATCGGTGCGCCGAAGTTTGTAACTTCGCGCAGATTAAATCTTGGTTTGTACCAGGCGGACAAAACAAATGTGATATGGGATTTGGCGCCGCATGACATTGCGATTATTGCGCACTTGCTTGAAGATTTCCCGAATGAGGTTAGCGCGTTTGGCACTGCGACAGTGATAAAAGATGTTGCAGACAATGCACACATGATTCTGAAGTTTCCAAAAGGCCAGCAGGCATCTATTCACATGAGCTGGCTTCACCCGTTTAAAGTTCGCGAAACAATTGTTGTTGGCTCGGAAAAAATGCTTGTTTACAATTTAGATAAAGACCCGCAAATAGAAGTTCATGATAAAGGCGTTATTCTGAAAAATTCCGAGCCGCAGACCGCAGCGGATTTGGAGTACAAACATTCCGCGATTTACCCGCACTTAGTTTCGGGGGCGCTGCCAGACATGTGCAAGCACTTTTTAGAGTGCATAAAGGAAAATAAAACACCAACAACGGATGGTGTTTATGGTGCCAAAATAGTAAAAGTACTAGAGAATGCAGATAAGTCGCTGCATAGAAACGGAAAGACAATGCAAATAAATTATTAGGAACTCATTAGAAAGCTATTTAAGTTTTTTGTTTTAATGGCTGGCATGGCAGTCGATTTTTCGAGCGTGGCAATGCTTGCAAATGTAAATGGAAAGCGAAGCGTACTGTTGCAATTTCGGGATGAGGGTGCGCCAAGGTACCCGCATTAGTATAGCATTCCCGGCGGCAAACGCGAGGAAGCAGATAAAACGCCGGAGGAAACTGCGCTGAGGGAAATTCAGGAAGAGTTTGAAGTTAATCTGGAAGGCAGGCTCCTTTTTTGGTGGCACTATAATTTTATAACGCCAAAGGCAGGCCCAAGGTCAGACAATACAAATATGCTTTGTTCTGAGGAAGAACGTAGTCAGGCAATGTGGGTGCACGCAACGCCAGGACTTGAAATGGATTTTACGCGCCAAGAACACTTATATTCGGCAGAGGTCGTGCCTGCGGAAATAAAAGTGCTGCATGAGGGCAGGCTGGCAGATTGGGTACCTGTTGAAGAAGTGGTTAGAAATCTGCGAATGTTGCCGACAGATGGCTTTATGCTTAGGCATTATTTGACGGCATCCGGTGAATACTCAGGCATGCTACGAAACAAAGGCGCATAGCTTAAATCTCTTTCTATTCTAATTTAGTTATGGAGCGCAAAATACGCGTCGGCATAATTGCATACGAACTCAGCGCTTTAAGGGGCGGGCCAAAATTTTCATTTTTGGTTGCAGACCAGCTGCAAAAGGCCGGCTTTGAAGTTGCGATGGCCTGCGTGCACCACAACAAAGAATTTTTGAAGACAAAATTTCCATTTATAGAAGATTTTAAAATTTATTCATCTAAATGGACATTTCTCAAAAATAAAATGAATAATTTAAGCGCTTTTTGGAATCATGCGCCGGCAGTTTTTAAGATGTGCCGCGATTTTAAGCCAGATGTTGTTATAGAAACCGGCGGCGTTATTACGTCGTTATTTGTTCCAATGTTATTTGGCATTCCGACATCACATTACTGCCATTACCCCGCCAGCGCATACAATTTAGATTACTTGAATTTGCAGCCATTGCACAAAAAAATTTATCAAAAATTTGTCAAAGGCCTTGAAATATTTTTTGCCAGGCGGATTACGAAAATAATGTCAAATAGCAATTTTACAAAACGCATGGCAAAGTCCTACTGGGGCGCGGATGCGACAGTTGTAAACCCGCCAACAGATACTTCGCTGTTTCTGCCTAAAAATAAAGAAAACATAATTCTTTGTGTCGGATTTTATAACCAAATTTATAATTTTGATAAGTTAGTTGAAGAGTTTAGAAAATTAAAAGCTGCAGATTATGATTTATATGTTGTCGGGCCAACTTACGAGCAGGATAAAAATCGCGCTCAAGAGCATTATAATTATCTAAAAGAAAAATATCGGGATAAAAATATACATTGGCTGGCAAACATAAATTTCAAAGAGCTTCTGGACTTGTATGGGCGCGCAAGGTTCTTCTGGCACCCGAACTGGGCGCACTTTGGCAACGTAATAGTTGAATCGCAGAGCGCTGGCTGTGTCACGCTTTCTTTTGGGAGGGACAGCGGGCCAGGCGAGATAATAATTGACGGAAAAACTGGCTTTGTAGTTGACACACATGAGGAAATACGCAAAAAGACGGATGAAATAGCTGGCAACGCCGAGTTGCTCAGCACGATGAGCCAGTCAGCGATAGAAAACGCGCGTAGATTTGACATTAAAAAATTCAGGGAAAAACTTTCGGCTTTAATTTTGGGAGTCGTTAAGGCTTAAGACTATTTCAAGCGCTTTTAGCGCCTCGTCCCCAGACATTGGCGGCATAGTGTTCATCGTAATTGATTTAAGAAATTCCGAAAGTTCTATTTTCAGTGGCTCTTCCTTTTTAATTTCTATTTCCGTAATGTCCGGCTGGCCAAACTTTGTTAAGAATTCCTGGTAGTTGGCGTAACCTGATGGTTTGGCAAGCTTGTAGAATTTAAGGCTTAAGTTTATGTAATCCAGCTCGGCATAGCCGCTAGAACCAGTTATGTGCAGTGTCCTTATTTTAACCGGCGTTATCCAGTTTACCTGTATAAATGCATTTGTTTTTCCATAGCTGAGCAGTATGTCTGCATAGTCATCGCGGTTGTTAATTGCTTTTCCCTTTAGGCAAGTCTTGCCCGTTGGGAGCCTGCCAAGTATATGATTTATTATATCAACATCGTGTATGGCTAAATCAATCATTAGATTTTCATAGCTTGTTATTGGGCTGCCAGCCACTCCTACGCGCCGCGCGATAATAGAGCTTATATCCCCCAAAGCATTGGCAGATATAAGTTCTTTGAGTTTAATTATTGCAGGATTAAACCGTTCCACGTGGCCAACCATGAGTTTTACATTATTTTCCTTGGCGGCATTAATTATTTCTCTTGCGTCGTTCAGATTAGTAGCTATCGGTTTTTCTACTAGCAAATTTATTTTTCTTTTTATTACTTCGAGCGCAACTTCGCGGTGGAGCGGTGTTGGCACAACTACAGAAACTGCAGATGGCTTTTCAGTATCAAGCATTTCCAGATAGTTTTTATAATATTTGCATTTGAATTCTGATGCAATCTGCTTCCCGTTTTCTTCGTCGACATCGGATACTGCGGCCAGCTCTGCAAGCTGCGAATAAATTCTCGCGTGATGCCTGCCCATTCTTCCTACGCCGATGACAGCTACGCGCATATTGATTTCATAACCTCGACGATATATGATAAATCCTCATCCGTTACTGCCGGGTGGACTGGCAAGGACAATATTTCGCCGCATATTTTTTCGGCATTTGGCAGGCTTGTTTCGCATCCGAGCTTTTTGTAAAGCTCTGTTTTGTGCACGGGAACTGGGTAGTATGCGTTTGATTCTATCCCAGCTTCGTTGAGAATTTTTAACGCCCTGTCACGATTGTTTATGCAAAGTGAGAACAGGTGGTATACGTGCTTCAGGCCAGCGTTTACTTTTTGCAGCCGCACGCTTTTAGGCAAATTTTCCGACAAAAATTTTGCGTTTCTGGCGCGGGCATCGTTAAACAAATCAAGTTTTTTCAGCTGTTCTATGCCGATTGCAGCATGAATGTTTGTCATCCTGAAATTATAGCCGAGTTCAACGTAATTGTACCGTGTGCTCTGGCCATGATTTCTGGCAAGCCTACATCTTTCAGCAACTATGTCGTCGTTTGTTGTTATGAGGCCGCCTTCGCCAGTTGTTATATTTTTTGTCGCATAAAGACTGAATGCGGCTGAGTTTTCTGAGCCTACTTTTTTGCCAAAGTGCTCCGCGCCGTGCGCCTGGCAGGCATCTTCAATTATAGTTATATTCTTCTCATGTGCGATTTCATGTATAGCTTTCATGTCGCATGGCAGGCCATACAAATGTACTGGAATTATTGCTTTTGTTTTCGGCGTGATTTTTTCCTGAATTGACTGCGCAGAAATGTTAAATGTTTCTGCGTCTACGTCAGAAAAAACCGGTCTGGCGCCGCAAAATAATATCGGGCTGGCCGTTGCGCCAAATGTTAGCGTTGGAACGATAACTTCATCTCCATGTTTTATTTTGTATCCCATTAACAGCGTTTTAAGCGCAGTTGTTCCGGATGAAGTTGCAATTGCGTGTTTCGCGTTTATATAAAATGCAAATCTTTGCTCAAACTCTTCCACTTTTTTTCCTGGCGATATTTGGCCGGAGTTAAGAACAGCCATTACAGCAGATTTTTCTTCTTCACCTATAAACGGCTTTGCTATGTTAATCATACACACCATCCAACTGAAATTTATAATTAGAAAGTGTTTTAAAAGTTGTGATTTGCTTGGTGTTGCAGACTGCAACTGTCGCATCAGCAGAGCTGATGCGACCAAAGCGTGGACCGATTTGGCGGTCCTCAGAAAGTGTTTTAAAAGTTGTGATTCTTAGTTATTGAGGTGTTATATGACAGCCACGATGCATGCAACAGCACAAGTTCATCAAAATGTCAGGCTGGGCGAAAATACAAAGGTTTTTCAAAACGCACTGATTCATGAAGGCGCAGATATCGGAAGCAGCTGTATAATTGGCAAGGATGTAGAGATTGAGGCGGCAAGTATCAGTGACAAAACGCGAATCTGGAATCAATCGCACGTCAGAAAAGAAGCAAAAATAGGCTCGAACTGCAACATCGGCAAGAATGTTTTTGTCGGCGGCGGCGTGGTAATAGGAAATAATTGCAAAGTCGAAAACAACGTCAACATATACGAAGGCGTTGTTCTCGAAGACGGAGTTTTTCTCGGGCCGAGCTGTACAACAACAAATGATCTGGCGCCGCGGTCTATAAACCCGGACGGAAGCCTGAAGGGACCGCAGGATTGGGTTATGTCTAAAACACTGATAAAGCGGGGCGCGTCTGTTGGGGCAAAGGCAGTCATACTGCCCGTTACGATAGGCGAGTTCGCGCTTGTTGGTGCAGGTGCCACAGTAACAAAAGATGTGCCCGCTTTCGGTCTGGTTGTCGGTACGCCTGCAAGGCTTGCTGGTTATGTGTGCAAATGTGCAAGGAAGCTAGAAACAAAATGCGATGAATGTGGTGTTAAACTAAGTGAAGTTGAGCTTCAAGAATAGGTTTTTAGTATGCTCATGATTTTTTCAGTTGCGCCTTCGTCAGATTTATAATTTATTCTTTTTATTCTGTCAAGCTCCGCGTCATTAAGAAGTTTTTCGGCGTGTGCAGTTATGTTCTCTTTTTTTGTTGTAGCTATAAAGTTTTTTCCAGCATCAACAAGGCGCGACCACTCAGTCACATCGCGCAATATCAAGCAAGGCTTGTTAAGGGCTGCGGCTTCTTCCTGTACGCCGCCAGAGTCTGTCATTACAAACCGGCTGGCCTGCAGAAGCCCAAGAAAATCCAGATAGCCAATAGCACGCGTAGCTATTACATTATCGCCAAGCTTTATTTTTTCGTTATCAATAACTTTTTGTGTTCGGGGATGCACGGGAAAAACAATTGGTATTTTCCCGGCCACTGTTTCGAGCGCAGACAAAATTTCCCTTAATATAGCGGGGCTGTCAACGCTTTCCTGGCGATGCAGCGTTGCAACTACAAAATTATTTTCCCGCAAGTTCAGCTTTTCAGTTATTTTTTTATTTGCAAATTCTTTATTTCTGTTAGAATAATCAAAGACAGTGCTGCCAACCAGTTTTATATTTTTTTCCTGTATATTTTCCCGTTTAAGATTGCTGACCGCAACATCATCAGGGGCAAACAATATCTCTGAGAGATGGTCTGTAACTGTTCTGTTAAATTCTTCAGGCATCCTGTAATCGAAAGACCTGCAGCCAGACTCTACATGCGCAATCATTATTTTTAGCTTGTTTGCAGCTATGGCGCCAGCCATTGCGGAGTTTGTATCTCCATGAACAACAACAAAGTCAGGCTTTTCTGCCACAAGTATTTCGGAAATTTGGCATATCATGTCGCCCAGTTGGACTGCCGGATTTTTTTTAGAAGTATGCAGCCTGTAGTCCGGTTCTCTCAAGGCAAGCTGTTCGAACATAATTTTGTCCATTTCATAATCATAATGCTGGTTGGTGTGCACAAGGGCGTGCTCGAACGTCTTGTCAAACAGCGGAAGAAGAGAGCTCATTTTAATAATTTCCGGCCGCGTTCCGATAATTGTAATAATTTTCATATTAGTTAGTGAACCGTATTATTTGTACCGATTCTAACAAAAATTTCAGATGTGCAATAATCGTGCTTAAAATTTTCATTTTTGATACTCCGTATTTTCTCACATACAGCGTTTCAGGCAACTCACTTATCTTTTTACCTTTTTTAACTGCCTTGATCAAAATTTCAACAACAGCAATAAAATTGTTGTGCGAAATTGATATGTCTGATATGGCGCTGCGCTTGTATGCGCGAAATAGTGCCGTCCAAGTATACAATTTTCTGCCAGCTACAATAGAATAAAGCATTGTCACGCCGCGACTTAAGAGTAGCCGGTGGCGCGGAACGCCAACTACATTTCCATTTGGGTGATATGGTGATGCCGTAACTATGTCGCAGTCTTTCAGGCGGGCAATCAGTTTTGGCATGTTCTCTGGCGCGTATGTACAGTCGCTGTCTATTGTTAAAAGTATTTCGCCGCGGGCGGCGGAGAAACCGGTTTTTATCGCAGCTCCAAGATTCATATTTTTGTTGTGCGTTATTAGCCGGACAAAATTTTCTGGAAAGTTTTTTCTGATAAGCTCATTTGTTCTGTCAGTACTGCCGTCATCCACAAATATTAGTTCAACTTCGTATTTTTTTCGCAGGTTTGCAATTGTGCTAGCCAGCCTGTTCCTGAGCTGTGCAATACCGTCTGCTTCATTATAGCACGGCACTATTATAGATATGTCAACCATTTTTTATCGGCCTGATTACTGCAAAAACACCGGTGAAGAACGGCACGTTATACATAATTTTTTCTACGATGCATTTGCCGCTGGCCAGCTCAAGAAGCTTTTTCCTGCCGAATATGTGCAAATGCCCGGGCGCTAAATTTGGTGAGAGCGGCCCAAGCAGGAAACTTAGTTTTAATGCGCGCAGTATTTTTTTAGCTAACAATATTAGTTTTTCGTTTGGAACGTGAACGACTATTCTACCATTTGGTTTTGTTATTCTTAACAGTTCATTAAATCCTTTTTCTGTATCCGGAAGATGCGGAAGCGTGCAGGCGCTTACAGCGACGTCAACATGACTATCGGGCAAATTTATTTTCTGGGCATCAGCAACCACAAATTCCGAATCACAATTTGCAATTTCTTTTTTAGCTAACCTAAGCATGTTTTTATCTATGTCGATGCAGTATATTTTTTTGCAGTTTTTGGCCAGCAGCTTTGATATTATGCCTTTTTCACATCCCACATCTGCAATTACTTTGCCGGCCGGCTCAGCAAGCTTTATAATTATTTTTTGTCTTTGTTTTTCTTCAAATTTTATTATCGGGTTCTTATGTTTTTCTAAAATATCCATCGACTGTGTTTTGTTTAAAGCCGCGTTCCACTCAGATAGAGAACGTGTTTTGTTGCTGATACTTACATGTGATGAGTCCAAAATGCGCGTCATTGTAATTTTATTAAACAGGAGTTAGTTTTAATAATCTTATTGTCAAAACACGAACCAACTGCGGAGCAATGCTCGCCATACAGAATTACATCTGTTACGCCCGCCTTTTTTCCGGCAGCTTTGAGGTTTCGACAGTTATCAGCTAATGCTGAGCTAAATACTGCATTTATTTCGCTAGCCTTTTCGTTTGTTATTCCAATCGGGCTCCAGCCCAGTGGCGTTTTTAGATTTTTGTAAACCGCACCGTACGAGTAAACGCATGCCCCCCTCACTTCTGCTACCGGCGCGCCGATTGTGACAAAAGTTCCATTGACATTTTCTAAAAGCTCGATTGTTTCGCGTGCGGTTTCTCCATGTGCCGAGAACCATGGCGTTATTTTTGCCGAGATGCCGATTCCGGCAACCGATGCAACTATTATTGCTGCGGCCAGGCAGACGCCCATAAGTTTTGGCAGCTTTGCGGTATTTAGTTTGAAGAGCAGGATGAGTGAGTAAAACAGCAGCAGCATAGAATACATGTCCGGAGTCGCTCGGTTTATTATTGGCAAATACGCTGGCAGGCGCAGCAAATATGCAACTGAAAATGCCAGCGGAAGTGAGTAAAAAAGCAAATCATCCTTGTTTTTGTTTATTTTATGAGAAATTGCAAACAAAGCTATAAATAATAAAGGCGCCAGCGTGCTGAATATCCGATCATTCAAGCTTGAATTACCGCCTGACAAAAGCCACTTGAGCGGGTAAAAGCTGCCGGAGCTGTTAATCGCATATTTTACTGGATTCGACGCCTCAAACAGATTAAGAAGCAGCGGCGAAGCAAGCAGAATGACCAGCAAACCGCAAGCAACTGAGATAAGAACAAAATTAAATTCTTTTTTCAGTAGTTTGTAAAAAATAAAACCCGCTACAAATACTGATGAAGTTACAAATACTAATACGTGCGTATAAAATAAAATTGTTAGTGTTAGTACAAAAACAAGCGGGAAAATAAAATCTACCTTGCGATTCTTATAAAAATAAATCAGGCAGGCCAGACCGAAAAAAACAAGCCAGCCGAACATTTCCGGAAGCTTGCCCAGCTTCAGAAAAACTCCGATTGCAACAGGGTTTGCAAAGAAAAATGCGAAGAAGGCGATTCTTGCAATTCGCGGGATTTTTATTATAGCGCCAAATTTCCATAGCAGCAGGAATCCCAGAGCGTACATCAAAATCAGCGAGACAAATGCAGCTGTAGTCGCATCGCCAAAGATACGCAAGAATGGCAGGCTGAAAAAGTGCCACATAAAAGGATAATATCTGAACAAAACATAATTACCAGAATACCAATTTGGAACAGTTGCATGGAATCCGTATTTGTCGAGGAAAAAGAGGTTTGTGATGTGGCTGCACCAGTCCTGGCTTGAGCCGTCCATCGGGAAGTAATGCAGCATTAGTGCCTGGTTTGCCAGCCGCACAGCTAAATAAATGATAAGAGCTATTGCCGGTATTGCAAGCACTTTTGCGCTCAATTTCATGTGGTTTAGCGAATGCAAAGTTTTTTTAAATTTGCGATTCCTGGCTAGCCATGGATAGGCGTAAGTTGGCGGTTTTAGCGTTGTTTTCCGCACTAATAATCACGTTTACTTTTTTATCAACACGCGTGACATTTCATGATACGCACGAGTATATTACTGTTGCAAAAGAGATGGCCGGCATTCATAACGTGAACGTGCACTCAGGCCATTCGTTTGTTTACCCGGCATATATTTCATTTTTTGTTAAAATTTTCCCAAGCATGTATGCAATAAAACTTGCGAATGTCGTTTGGATTATTGCAATTGTCGCTATGCTGGCCTTTTCATCAAAATCTTTTAAGCCGCTTTTAATTTTTATAACTTCGCCGCTTGTCTGGTGGCTTTCCCCGCAAATTACGCCGGTTCTTCCAGCCGCGTTTTTCTTCACACTGGCATATTTATCAATAAAAAAGTTTGAACGGCGCCAGAGCACCATCTGGCTTGCAGTATGCGGCACTTCTCTTGGCACGTCATTTTCTTTTTATGATTTGCCAATGTTTTTGTTAATAGGAGCGTTTATCATTTTATTCTTTTACGAAAAACAATTTAAACACTTTTTAGCCCTGTCAACGTTTTTATTTTTAGGAATAATGCCAAGGTTGCTGCTAGATTATTACCTATTTCACAATCCAGTTTATTCTATAATAAGATTTATTGGCTCGAACATTTCAATCTCGCAGGGGCTTGCAAATAAGATGCCGGCACTGGCGAATATGTTTAATATCGGCTACGTCGCCGCGATATTTGTCGCAGTCACGCCGCTTCTCATTTTATCTTACAAAACAGACTGGAAAAAATATCTGCGCGAAGGCCTGCTTTTTTTACTGCTGTTTTTGTTTTTTTGGTGGCGGGCCGCGCCGGTTGATGGCCTGCTCCAGTCTGCCGGCCGAGGTGTGAAATACTTCATGCTTTTTGCACCAATTTTGTTTTTAGTTCTGTCTACACGGATAAACAAGAAACAGATTTTGTTGGGCGCCATAGCTTCAGTTTTTATAATTATGGCGTCTGTTTCCGGATATTTTATAGAATTTAACAAAGTAGGCGGCGGGTTTAATTTTTTTGGCGAAAACCGCGACTCGCAGATTGCGCAGGACATTTATTGGATAAGTGAGGACGGCTATCAGAAAGTTGTAGCCTCGGGGGCAGGCACGTTTTACGCAGCGCAGTTATTTGCACAGAAACCATTTATCTTTTGGTGGAAAGAGTACGATGCAGCGATAAGCAATAAAGCAGCATACTCAAAAATCAATTATAACACTAAATATTCAAAACTGCATTTGCTGGAGCAGCTCGAGCTGCAGGCAACACTGAACACAAAGCCAAATGATTTTTCCGACGCGGAGTTTGTGTTTGAAAAGGGCGATGAAATACCGGCGGGCTTCGAGTTAGAGAAGTGCTATACAATTCTTTGCATTTACAAAAATACCAAGGAACAAAATGACTAAAATTGCAATAATCGGCGGCGGGCCTGCAGGCCTCGGGGCAGCGAAGAAGTTAATCGAGGCAGGCCAGCAGGTTACTCTGTTCGAAGCTTCGGATGAATTAGGCGGCTTAGCGAGGAGTTTTGAAAAAGATGGTTTTAGAATACCTATTTTTTACCATCACATATTGCAGTTTGATTTTGCAACACGCGCGTTAATGAAAGAATTTAATTTAATGGACGACCTTGCGCACAAAAAAATAAAAATGGGTATATCATTTGACAACAAAGTTTATGAAATTTCGAAGATTAAAACACTGTTTTGGAATTTTTTGTCTCTGAATGATAAGTGGAAATTCGCACGCCTTTATCTAAAGTCGAAAATAAAAAAAGACTGGACTGATTTAGAAGGGCGGAACGCACATGACTGGCTTGGACAGGCAGTTGGAATAAATGTCAGAGATAAAATTTTCGCGCCGCTTATGTATGTTAAATACGGCATACCGTTAAACATGATTTCTGCTGCCGAGCTTGCCATGAGACTGGGAAATGAAGAAGCAACCGGCGAGCTGATATATCCGAAAGAGGGCCTGCATGAGCTTTACAAAAGACTCGGCAGCTATCTCGAAAGAAAAGGCGCAGATATTAAATTAAATTCGCCAGTTATAAAAGTAAACATTAAGGATGGCAAAGCCGGCGCAATTTTTTATAATGACCGCAATGGCAGCGCGATAGAAACTTTTGATTTTGTAATTAACACATCGCCGCTTCCAGTTTTTTTGAGGGCTGCGCATGGCCTGCCAGAAGAGTTTAGAAGCCAGCTGGAACAAATAAAGTACTGCAAGGGCATATGTATTACTGCCGGCTTTGAAAAACCCGTATCGAAATATTACTGGACAAATGTTTTTGATAAGCCATTCGGCATAACAGTTGAGCATACAAACCTTTGTGACATCTATCCATGGAAGGCCTGCTGGGTTTCAAGATATGCCCCGCCGGAGGATTATTTTGCTTTAAGCGATGAGCAGATTTCGGAAATTTTTATGTCTGAGCTGAAGAAAATTCATTCACATATCAAAGTTTTATGGACAAAAGTTTCGCGCTCAGCATTTACTAGCCCAGTTTATGATATAAATTATATTAAGCAAATGCCGGAATGCGGGACGCCCATTAAGAATTTATTTTTTGCCGGAATAGCCATAACATATCCGAAGCTCCGCTCCCAAAACACTGCGTTCGAGAGCGGTTACGGCACTGCACAAAAAATCCTAGAAAAAATTACAACCTAAAGGTTTTTATGATTTTCGCTCCACGGTTTTACATGAATGTTTGGTTGGAGGTAATCCGCGTTAAACAATGGTATAAAAACCTAGTCATATTTCTTCCGCTTTTATTTGTTGGAAAATTTTTTGATTTTAATCTTCTAATGCTTACAATAATTGGCTTTTTTGCCCTTTGTTTGGTATCGTCAGTAAATTATATAACAAATGACATAGCAGATATTAAAAAAGATCGTGAAAATCATGAAAAAGTGGCAAGGCCGCTTGCCTCCGGAAAAATAAAAGTCTGGCAAGCAACTGCCATGGCAATTTTTTTGCTTGGCGCGTCTTTCGCTATTGGTGCAAAATTATCTTATAAATTTCTTTCTATCCAGCTTGCCTTGTTCGCAGTTGGCCAGATTTACAACATATTTTTAAGGAAAGAGGAGTTCGCTGACATACTTACAATTGCTTCTAGCTTTGTGCTACGCGCAGTTTCTGGCACATTTATAATTGGTTCAGACATTTCGCCGTGGCTGGTCATATGCACGTTTTTGCTTTCGCTTTTTTTGTCAATCGGCAAGCGCCACGGAGAGCTGATAATGCTACGTGAAAATGCAGACGCCCACAGGCCGGCGCTGAAATTTTATACAAAGGAAGTTACTGGCGCGCTGATGATTGTAGCAACGACGACATTGATAATGTCATATAGTTTTTACAGCTTTTTGAGCAATAGGAATTTGCTTTTTACATTGCCAATATCTCTGTATGCGGTTTTTAGATATTTTCATTTGGCGTATTCTGGCAGTGAAATAGCTAGAAAACCAGAAAATATGCACAAAGACTGGAAATTATTTGCCAGCGTGTTTATATGGGTGTTGACTATTTTTGCGATTCTTTATTTGCGATAGCTTGTTTGTAAAGAAATTCAATGTCGCCCGCAATATTATCCCAGTCATATTTTTTAGCATGGTTTTTGTTCGCTTTAGAAATTCTATTTCTCAACTTTCTGTCAGAAAGCAGTTTTATAATTTTTTCTTTTAGCGCAGCAACATCACTGTAATTGACAAAAAAACCATTCTCAGGCTCCGACATAGCATACGGTACGTTGTTGACTGGCGTTGCAATTACAGGACAGCCGGCCGCCATAGCCTCAAACAACGTCAGTGGCATGCCCTCGCGCTTGGAAGGCAGGACATAAATGTCCGCAGCGTTATATGCCGCAATAACATCCTCGCGCGGAAGCCGGCCAAGAATTTTTAAGTTTGAATCGCCACCAGATAAGATCTCTAATTCTTTTTGATATCCGTCATCACCGCCCGCGAATACGAACGTAACGTCATTTCTTTCAGCAAGAATTTTCTTTGCCGCAGCCATCAAAATATCCGGCCCTTTAATTTTATTAATTCGCGCAAGAAACAAAACCATTTTTCCGTTTATTTTGTATTTTTTCTTAAAGCCAATACTGGGCGAAGTTCGGCGCGGCGCAGCGGAGTTTATTTTACTCATATTATTTTTTCCAGTAGAATTAAAGAATTCTGCAGAAACCCCATTTGGTATAGGTATAATTTCGTTTTTTTTCTTGGATAGCTTTTTTATAAACTGTAGTTCGTATGGGCTAAGAATAATTATTTTGTTTGCCCACTTCAATGCCAGCCGGCCAAAAACGTTCTGCATCGGCCACACAAAAATATTTCCAAGAAAGTTCCTCTTGTCAGCAATCCATGGACTATGCGTGGTGTGCACGACAGGAACTTTTTTTATTCTTGCGGCCAGCCCGGCAAGGAAAGTGTGCGGCTGGTTTAGCGAGTGTGTGTGTATTACACTGAAATCGCTGCCAAGAATTTTAAAGAAAATTTCCGGCCAGACGTAAGTCAGAGCGGTGACCCTGAACCAGTAAGGAATCCTGTGCACAAATATCCCATCAACCAGTAAGTTTTTTTTCTTTAATCTTCGTTTTTTATCTGTATCTGCACAAAAAACGTGGACCTCATGGCCTGCCCGTACCTGTCTTTTTGCAAGCTCGTAAACGACCTGGCCAACGCCACAGATTGTAGGCTTGAAAAACGGACAGATATGCGCTATTTTCATATTAATGTGCTACTGCCATGCTGATGCCCGGCAGGCCAGCGGGATTTTTCATTTGTAAGTATGGCTTTGCCCATCTACAGCCTTCGCATAGTTTGAACATCTGTACGTTTTT
The DNA here is from genome assembly GCA_016182015.1 of Nanobdellati archaeon. Classification (GTDB taxonomy): domain Archaea; phylum Nanobdellota; class Nanobdellia; order UBA10117; family UBA10117; genus JACOYC01. The sequence continues at coordinate 31,607 of JACOYC010000012.1, forward strand.
GTTCAGCAAGCCGTCGCGTAGTGCTCGATAATACGCACCATTCCAGATTTCCCCCAAAGATTGCTCAGTAAGATTCATATCACCGAATTTGTGCGGTTCAAGAATTACGCAGCATGGTGTTACGCGGCCCTGCCAGTTCAGATAAATAGAACGCCAAGGCCATATACACTTTGAGTCGTGTTCGTCGTCATATGCAACAGCCACTCCAAGATTTTTTCCTTCTGCCCGCGCTTCAGAGATTAGTTTTTTTATTTGTTCTTTATATGATACGACAACTTCATCTTTTGAAAACCCGGTTTTTTCATATTTTTCTAAGTAATCATCTTTTTCCTGCAGGTCTTGGAATTCTATTTGTTCTATGCCAAGCTCGCGCGCAAATTGTACGAATTTTGGGATTTCACGCATGTTTTTTTTCATTACAACTGCTGCGAGGGCCAGCCTGAACTTCGCACTGGTTTCTTTTCGTTTGGCGGTTAGCCGTTTTATGCCGGCCACGACGACATCAAACTTGGCAAGCTTTCTAATAGACTCATAAGTTTCCCTTTCTGTTGAGTCGACAGAGAGAATCATTTTATTTACCTGTGATTGGCAGATTTTTTCCACGATTTTTTCTGTGAAGAGCGTGGCGTTTGATGTTAAATTTACCACGATACCCTTTGAAGCTGCGTAGTTTATCATTTGAAATAAATCGCGGGCAAGGAAAGGCTCGCCTTGCCCCTGCAGATGTATTTTGACTACCGTGTCGAGTTTGTCGATTACTGTCTTGAATGTTTCAAATGACATCTCGCCCAACGGCACGCCGAGTTCAGTACGCACGCACATTCTGCAGGCCAGATTGCACCGCAAGGTCGGCTCGATTTGCGCAGTTATTGGCTTGTGTTGAGATATATCTCCCCACGGCCTGATATGATATGCGAGCAGATTTACAGCTACTTTTGCATTTTGAGCGAGCGATCTGTTTCCTGTAAGGGCTAAGAATCTGTTGAAAAACTCCATGAAGCGATAAAATTTCATACCACATCAAAAATAAGTGCAGCAAAACAATTTTAAAACTTTCCTTCTTTACTTGTAAATGCGCATAGGTTATGTGATTCCGTATTTTCACCCTTTTAAGGACGGGTTGGAGAACAACTGCCTCTATTTGGCAGCCGAATTGGCGAAGCGCGGGCACGAGATTCACGTTTTTACCTCGGACCGGCGCGGCGCAGAGGTTTTGAAGAACACATATGAAGCTTATAATGGCGTTCATATTCATCGCTACCGGACTTTAGTTAGATATAAATATTATTTTTTTTACAATGCTGGAATGGTATCCGACATACTGCGCCGCAATTTCGATGTTCTGCATTTCCATAATATTGGCCATCCGCAGTGGGATGCTATACTACTCGCCACCCGCCTGTTGAAAAAAACAAAATGCGTAAACACTCCGCACGGGAATTTTTTTGCTGGCATAGAAAAATCATTTTTTGGAAAAATTTTTAAGACAGTTTACCGATTGTGGGAGTTTCCATTTAATAGGCTTTACCACGCCTGTGTCAAAGTGAATCAACTACAGCACAAGTGGCTGCCTGAATACGGTTTTAAGAAAAAATTAGTTTATATCCCTGACGGCATTCCAGCGGAGCGTTTTAAGAAAATCGACAATTCAGAATTTTTGGAGAGGCACGGATTAAGCGGCAAGTTTGTAATTTGCAATCTTGGCCGGCTTCTGCCTTACAAAGGTCTGGATCAGATGGTAAAAATCCTGCCGAAAATTTTGAAAAAATATCCAGAGGTTGTATTTTTATCAATGGGGCCGGACCGTGGCGATCTGCTGCGGCTGAAAAATTTAGCTAAGGAGCTTAACGTTGAGAAGAATGTTGTATTTGTTGGCGAGGTTTCCGAAGACGATAAATTAAGAGGCTTGGATGCGTCTAGAATTTTTGTTTTCCCAAGCCAGCCGGGTACAGAGTTTTTTGGCATTGGAATGCTGGAAGGTATGGCGCGCGGCGTGGTGCCAATCGCGACAAGGCAGGAGGGGCCAAACTTCCTTTTGCGCGACGGCGAGAACGGAATGCTTTTTAATTATGGGAATTTAACTGAGCTGAAGGAAAAAATTTTATTCATGATAGAACATTCAGAATTTTTAGAAGCTGCAAAAAAGCAGAACTTCGGGCTGGCAAAGTCATTTGTGAACGAGGAAATTGCAAAAAGCCTTGAGGCAGTATATTTTAAACTTTGTAAAGGCACAAGCCTTTAATATCTTTTGTTATATGTTTTTTGATGGATTTAAAGTTGTTGGAGACAAAAGTTAATTTATGGCTGTCTAACAAATATAATTTATATTTTTTAATAATATTTATTTTTGCTTTTGCAGTAAGATTATATTATTTATTTTTGACCAAGAACCAGGCCCTTTGGTGGGATGAAGCAGAATATCTTAACATGGCTAAACACTGGGCGTTTAGTATGCCATATGATTTAAATCCGCAAAGGCCGCCATTATTTCCGCTTCTCGCTGCAGCTATATTTTCACTCAGCGGCGGCGTTTTCGCGGCAAAGCTTTTACTGTCGCTGGTGCCGTCAGTTTTGATAGTTTTTTTAACATATATAATTGCGGGCGAGTTTTACGGCAAAAAAGCAGGCCTTGTTGCATCTGCATTTATGGCGCTTTTTTGGTTTGCTTTGTTTAATACTGTCAGGTCACATACTGATTTGCTGGCAATGCTGTTTAGCTCGCTGGCGATTTACTTTGTTTGGAAGCATGCCGAACAGCAAAAAAACTGGATGATGGTTTTGGCCGGCCTGCTTATTGGGCTTTCAGTACTTACGAGGCTGCTTGCAGGTATAACCGTTATAATTCTGGCAATTTTTCTGCTGATTGCAAAACGCAGGGCGTTGTTTTTTGACAAATATATTTGGTTTTCCGGGCTGGCCGCAGCCGTTTTTGTTTTGCCGTATTTAATATGGGCAAAGCTGCATTTTGGCAATATACTTGCACCATTTTCAGGCTATGAATCCGCATTTACGGGCATTTCTAATACATTTGCGTGGCACGTTTTCGGATTTTTCAAATGGTTCGGCGAGTGGCCAATTTTTATTTTGTTCTTGGCCGGCTGCGCCATGGTTTTAACAGATATTGTGCTGGGTCGCGAGTTGGTATTTAAGCAGGAAGGACGGATGCTGCGCGCAAACGCCCTGCTTCTCGTCTGGGTTTTCACATACGTATTTTATTTTGTTTTTATCGTAAAAGCATATACAACAGAAGACCGCTGGCTTTTGCCGATTACGATTCCAATGTTTATACTTGCTGCGAGGCCAGTGATTGCCGTTTTTGATTTTCTTAAGAAATATAACCGCAGCGTTGCGCTTGCAAGTATAGCAGTACTTCTTGTGATTTGTTTGTATCCGCAGTATGCGCATGCCGCAGCAATAATACCCGCCAAGGCAAATACATACGCGCAAGAGCCATGGGCCGGCCAGTGGCTCAAAGAAAATACGCAGCCAAGCGACGTTATAATGTCAGTCAACGAACAGGCACCGCTTGCATTTTATTCAGAACGCAGAATCTATGGGCTCGACACGCCGGACGGAACAGTTGAGCGAATTAAAAAATTCAAGCCAAAATATTTTGTCGTAACCGGATACGCGAAGGCAGATTCGTGGCAGGTTAATTTTCCTGAAAAATATAAATACTCAATTGTCCCTGCGCATGCCTTTTTTGAAGACCCGGAGCACAAACAGCTGGCCATAATAATATATAAATTCAGTAATTATGATTTAAACCCAAGCACAGCTAACAGTCCAACAGATGCGTAAATTGCTGTCGTTGCAAACATAGCAACAGGGTGAAGAAGCCACGCAGAGTCTTTTGTTTCGATTGCTTTTTGTAAACCAATAATAGTGTTTGGTAAAATTAAAAAATTTTTTATAAGCTTTAAGCCAATTTGCAGAAACTCTTTTCTGTTTTTTGGCGTCCAGGAAAAGTCTCCACGCATTTCGTTTTTAGTTACATGAACCTTGGCCCAAAGTGTTTTCTTTTTTATGAAATTCCAGAAAGAATATACTGCATAGTGATGCGTTGCGGCGTTTTTTGGTATTGCCAGCCTTGCCAGCCCGAGTTTTGCAAGTCTGAATATTACGTCAACATCTTTTGTGTATCCGCCAACGGCGTCGAGCGCCGATTTGCGGTAGATAAAACAATTTCCACCCGCAATAAAAAACTTTTCTGGCGTGATTTCAGTGGTATGATAATCGCCGCAGTCTTCCAGCTTAACTTTTTTCAGGCCAAGCAGGCCATGCAGCGAAATTTCTGCAGCAAATGGATCTGTGCCAACATAACTCAGATACCTGTTTGTTATTTTGTCTTCCTTTCGCGCAAGTAAGCGGCAATCACAGCCGAATATTGTCTGGTCGGCCAGCATCGGTTTAAGCATTTCATAGAGCCAGTTTTCTCCAATAAGCATGTTGTCATGGTCAACAAATGCGATAAAATCGCCGCGCGCTAACGCGAGGCCCTGGCTTTTTCCCATCCCGCGGCCTTCTGGAAATCTTTTTTTATTTTGTATCAGCGTTACAGGAAAGCTGGCGATCATTTTTATTGTTTCTGCGGAGCTGCCGCCGTCAACACATATTACTTCAAATTTGTCCTTCGGGTAACTTATTGCGAAGACACTCTTCAGACAGCGTTTAATTAAGTTATGCATTTCATGCTGCTTCGTACTGTAGGTGCAAATGATAAAGCTAACAAACGGTGTTTTGTCCATTTTTTTCCTCTGACCCGCCAAAAACATAGGCCACTGTCAACGAGGCAAGCAGCCCAATGGCGACGAACGCCATTATTTTTACGATTACCCATAGCGACGAGTGAAATGTCAGAATACTAATGATTTCTGCAGCCGGGAAAAGCAGCAACATAGGCAAAAATTTTGTTTTGCCGGATGATAGAAAGTAATTTACAAATAAATATGCAATAGAAAATAGTGCCATTGTTAGGCCGAATAGCCCCATAATCGGAATAATATCAAAATATTCTGGGCCGAAAAGCATGCCAACAACAAGCTTCGGCGCTAGCGCATATACTGTTGCTGCCGCGCCAGTCAGGCCGGCCACTATGAGCAGCGATTTTCTAAACGTTGGTTCATAGTCCAGGTTTTTAGCCTTAAGCTCTGATATTTTTGGGAACATCACTTGGCTTATAGATACAGAAGCAAAGAATATTATTTTGGCAAGAAGGGCTGCTGCAGCGTAATGGCCAGCGCTGGCAGGCGAGAAAAAATGTTTAACAAGTATAACATCAACAGTATAAATTGCGGTGATAGCACTCATCGCCAAGACTACCGGTATTGAATATGCATAGATTGCTTTTCCGTCGATTTTGTACTGCTCGATGTTATTTTTGTATTTTTTTAGCACGAGGCTGGCAAGAAGCCACGCCCCAGCAAAAGAAAATACTATGGCCGCAAGTGCCCCATTCACGCCAAAACCCAATAAGACCAGCGCAATTCCAGAAGCTATTTTTATTATCGCCTCAAAGATGACATTTGCCCCGAGCGCGATAAATTTTTGCAGGCCTTGCAGAATGCCGCGCAGGTTTGAAACAACAAAAACAACAAGGAAAACAAAATTAAATATGATTATGTTTGCAGCAGGTGCGTGTAGGAAAGTGCTAAGTGGTTTTGCCCCAGCCATAAATATTACAAAAAAAACCATGCCAAGTATAAGTATTTTTTCATGTGATTTTTTAAGCAGGTAGCCGATCTCACCAAATTTTTTTTCAGCTTTCAGGGCAGACACAAATTTTGCAGTTACTGTTTGTATCGTGTTCAGGACGGCAATAAGAAAATAAAGTATTGCGAACAGCGCGCCCACAACCCCATAGCCAGCAGGCCCGAGCAGCCGGCCCATCGAAAAATGATAGAAATAATTAATCAGGCTGGCAAACAGCGTAGTTGAAAAAAGTATGCTGCCTTGCTTTAACAGCTTTTTATCTTCGGTCAGGAAAGCCAGTAATTTTTTTAACATATTAAGCATAGGATAATATTACGAGTACAGCCAGGACGAACTCTGTGGCGAGTATGCCGCGCGCTGCAGTTTTTTCGTGGCCAAAAAGACGTACAAAAATGTGTACAAGCGATGCAGTTTTGTCCGGGGCCTTGAGTGTTCCGTCAGGTTGCGGCACATTTGAACAGCTTTCTACTTCAAATTTATAGCGCGCTTTTAGAACCAATTCTGCGAAGTAGGGCAGGAAGAGTATGACTGCTGCGCGTTCCATGTTGCCTAGGACTGCAAGTATTGCTATGAGTGCGCCAGTTCCGTGCGTTAGTGTATTGCCCGGAAATATTTTTGCAGGAAATCTGTTGAACAGCAAAAAAGCCAGCAGGGAGACTACTGCGCAGAAGGCGATAATAGCTAACCACGGTGTTCCAGTCAGCAATGCTATGTAACCTAAGGCAGCTAAAATTATCGCGCCCATTCCCGCCTCTAAACCATTAAGCCCCGCGAGCATATTAAAGCCATTAGTGGCGCCAACTATGCTAACTGGAATTATCACCAGCGGGTATAATATTCCAAAATCAATGACACCCAAAAGCGGCAAGAGCATTGCAGAGTGGCCTGCATTTATTACTATCAGCGGCACTGCGGCAGGCAGCGTGAGAAGCGGTTTTTGCCATTTGGCAAGGCCTTGTTTCCACCCAAGCACGTCATCTATAAAACCCACGAAGCTAGCCAGCATGAGTGCAATTATTGCTGCGAACAAAACTATAAGATGTGTTTCTGTTTTTATAATAAATGTTTTGAAAAATACATATGCCAGCAGTCCAGTCAAAGTTCCAAACAGGACTGGCAGGCCGCCAATTTCTGGAATCAGTATATTACCCAGCTTGTTCGCATCTTTCCCAACCAGATTGAAACGTTTAGCTATGCGTATCCACGCCCGTATTAGAAAAAAAGTAGCAAGGAAGCTTAGTAATATGCTAAACAACGCCAAAATTTCAGATCCATCCACCATTTTAACCGTACTTGCTCGGTTCAAGATATTTTTTATCAGTTTTTACGCCGGGCGGATACATAACATTCCATATTTTAATTGGGCCTATTATCTGTCCGTTGTAAAATCCGAGCGGCAGGTCGTCCGAGTAGACTTCGGCGAAGTTTGGATCTGATTCGCCGTAAACATAAAGCCTAGCAAGATTAGTATCCCAAACTTTTTCAGACAGCCACATCACTGCGCCGTTTTCATATAGTCTGTTGTCCTGAAAGCCAGGCAGCACTACCATGCATCCTTTAATATTGTTAGAGCCGGCTGGCAAATTGGTTCGCGAACCATAAACCATGGACTGCTTGTCCGGATTGTACTTGTGAATATAAATACAGCTAACATCTGCCGCAATACTTCGGCCGTTTGAATCAATTATTGCTTTTGCGCCCGTCACGCGGTTGTCTCCTGACACATCAATACTAAAGCCAGTTATGGCGCCGCCTCCGGCTGGCAGTACAGAATCGCCGAAAACGTAATCCTTATCCAAGCCCCATGCGCCGCCGTATGATAACTGGTAACCATCGCGTGTCTCTTTCTTGTTTTGCAGGCCAAACATACCAATTGTGCTTAGCCTGTCAAGATTTTCATCAGACCCTATCAGAGAGAACGCGTAGTATTTTGGTATTTCCTGACTGGAGATCAGTATATGCGTGACGTTATGTGACTTTAGATATTCAAGCGTGCTTGTTTTGTCCTTTCCAGTTAAAAAGTATCTGCCAGAATCGTGATTCCAGCCCATTGCGTTTCCGCCATCTGTTACAGCGGCCCGCTCGCCAATAGCGGTTGTCATATGTCCGTAATCCCACCAGTGGGCAACTACGGAGTCTTTGGGCGTGTTTTCCCTGAGAAAGTTCATGGACGCTTCCCATTGCCCCGGAACCATTGAGCCTATTCCGCGGTTGTCATTGTAAGTTTCCCTTGCTTCTGCGTAAAAAGCGAGCGCTGAGAAAAGTATTAATATAATTGCGGCCAGCCGCCATTTCTTTTGTGCGCCTGCCTTTTCTACTCCTTTTGTGACAAACCAGCCAGCCATGATCGCCGCAGCAGGGGCGAGCGTGAACAGGAGCCTGATAAGTATTCGTGAGCTTACTAGCGAAAACAGAAATAATACAAGCATGATTATAACCGTGGAGTTTTCTTTTGTAAATATATTTTCGAAATCCGCGCGTTTGTAGGCAAAAATATAAACTGCTATCAGCGCAACCATAAATAATATCAGCCAGATTACATAATTTCGCGAGAAAAAATCAAACAGCGCGGAAAATTTGCTGCTTCGGCCCCAGCGCCCGAAGATAAAAGCTACAAAAAACAACAAATACGTTGCAGAGATAAAATACATCGGTTGCTGGCGCTTAAAGTCCAGCCAGCCGACCGATTTATTTTTGAAAATTGATGCAAGAAGCGCGAGCGAGCCAGCCAGCACAAGGAAAAAAACAAAACCGAATGTGTTCCACCAGCCGCCGCTTCCCCAAAATGTTGGCTGGGCGTTTTCAGCTACTGTTGTTGCCCATCTGGACACGTTCGTCCTGAAAATTGCGCTGACGAGAAATTCCTTAAACGAAGCAAAGTCTACCACACCAATTTTGCCAAGAAATGGTACTGCCAGGCCGGCAACAAGAAATACCGCCAGCGATGAAACAATCTGTTTCGGGGCAAACTTTGAGGCTGCGTCCATTATTTTTGTATTTTTTGTAAATTCAAATGCGGCGTAAATTATCATCGGCAGAACAAGGAATGCCAGACTCTCAGTTGATTTTACCCAGTCCAATATGCGCGCGTCTTTTATTATTGAGTAAAAAATGCTTAACACGATGTAAAGAGACAGATAGCCGTAGAATTGCCGGCGGTCTATTTTTGAGAAAAATACCGATAGAAGAAGTGAGAAGCCCACTGTTGCGGCAAGGTAGCTGAATCCACCCCACGTGCCAGCCATCAGCGCCGCAAAAAAGCCAGATAGCGAGCCAGCCAGCAGGGTTTTTTTAATATTATTTGATTGCCACATCTCCACGAACAGCCAGAGCGATATAAACATCCAGAGCATAGCCATGGCTTCATGGTCAGCGAATCCTGCTGATGTCCTTTGGATGTATGCTGGCAGGACTGCGAGGAAGGCAGTTGATACCAATGCAACCCGATCTCCGAAAAGTTTTCTCACGAAAAGGAAGAAGAACACAAAGCTGATGAGTGTGACAACAACCGGATAATATATGTGCCAAGTTATCAGCTTGAGGTTTGGCATGAGCAAATGGAAAAATTTATACCAGTAAACCATTGTGAGTGGGAAAAACTTGAATGGCGCCGTAGGAACGCCGACAGGGACGTAGCGCATTAAGTCAATTGCGGGCAGCGTTCCGGTTTCTAAAATCATTTTTGAATACCTGAAGAAAAAATACGAATCAAGCTCTATCATATACCTGCCCTGCAGCAGGCCAAGGTTTCTTGTCCTAAGGTACGCAGCCAAAACCAAAACTGCGGCCAGCAGTATGAGATATAGCCAGGCAGAGTTAAGCGGGTTGCGCAGGTGTATGCCTTTTATGTCCTTTCCTATTTCTTCAACGCCGAACCAGCCCTTTAGTTTGGAAAAGAATACTGTTTTTCTCTGCTCCAACTCATCCATTCGGTTTTAGCCCGCAGTAAACTTTATAAGGTTTTGTAGGATGCAAATATATCTAAAAACATATTAGCTAAATTCGCCTTCAAGCGTTTTTCTGTCCCAGCCGTATTGTTCCAGCAGATCAATTATTTCTTTGCGGCTGTAAAGTGTGCCGCAAGCCCTTCGGAATCTTTGGAATTTTTCCCTGCTCCTCGGGCCAATATGCATTTCATGCGCGAGGGCAAGCTTTTCCAGCAGAATTGATTTCAGGACCTGCCTGACTTGCTCGGCAGGCCAGCCGTTCAGCTCCAGTTCTGATTTTACTTCTTCTATCGGCTTTGTTTCCAGCAGGGCTTCGGCGTGTTTTCTGAGATCGAATTTCTTTTTGGCAATGGGCGGTATGGCTGGCTTGAATTCAGTAAGAATTTTTTCCGCAAGTTCTGGCGAGTAGCCTTTGTCAGTAAGATGTTTCTTCAACTCATTCCGCGGCATGAAAATGTTTTTTATGATTTCCTGCCTGATTTCAGTTTCGAGGCTGACAATTTTTGGCATTGGGATAAGCTTGCTTAATTTGGCAGCCTTTCTTGGCCGCAGCAGATAGTGCGGCGCGGCAAGCGCGATTATTACTATGAAAATTAATGCATAAAAGCCAGGCTTGAAAAATAACGGCTTGATGCAGTCCTGCGGGCATGATAACAGGCCTTCATCTTTTTCACAGACAGAATTGCTGCATGATGATATTATTTGGCAGCTCCCGAATCTGCAGCTCTGGCCCGATGGACAACCGGCATCCATGCAGCAGGTTTCAGAGTTTTCTCCGGCATCTACGATCTGATTGCCGCACTTTGACTCGCGACAGGTATTTTCAACACATGTGTTTCCGACTGAACAGCCGCAGTCGGTACAGCAGTTATATTTGTTTTCGGCAAGCCCGCAAACGCCGTCGCCGCAGTTTATTTCCGGCAGGCCGGCCACTACAAAAACAGCATTAAGCCCGACGTTGACGGCCTTGAATTTGTAATAAAGCGCTTCATCAGCAGTTCTTATTGTGGTTTTATCCTGCCACGATTCCGGTGTCCAGCTGGCTTTGTCCATCAGCCGTTTAAGCACTATTGTTTTTGGATCAATGCCTTTTTCAGACACCCATGACTTTGGCACTTTGAAAGTTACGTTTGTAGTTGTTATATTTGTTTCGGTTATATTTCTCAGAGTGACTTCGAAATATTGGTATGGAATTGCATTCAATGAACCCTGTTTTGTTACATTTACATTAACTAAAAAGCTGAAGCCACGCTGCTCTGATACTACGCCAAACTCCATACCATTAAACGCAAATTGCGGCTTGTCAAAAGTAAAGCTTGACGATGAGTGGTTTGATGCGTTTGGAAAATAAAAATTGTATAAGTAATTTGCAGAGTAAGACAGGTCGAGAACGCGCTTTGAGGCTGGCAAGCAGGTACATTTATCAGTGCATCTCCTCGGACAAGGGTAGTCATCTAGTCCGTCGCACTCTTCTTTATTTTTTTCTTCTATTTCGTTGTTTCCACAGGCCCCGGATGCGTTGATATGGGTCGCTCCAGTGATGAGTGCAAAGCTGCCGGTAATTTTATTTTGATTGGTTTTTGAAAACCCAATTTCAAATGCAGCGAATGAGAATATGCTTGTTACGAAAAATAAAACTATTAATACGTCGAAATACTTGTGCAGCGGCCATCCCCCCATGATATAAATTGCTTGTATAGATTTATAAGGATTATTTAGTTATAAATTTACACGGGCCGATGGTCCAGAACGTAAGTGGACAATGGTACGACGTCTCCTTCACACGGCAGCTTCTTTCTTTCCAAAAGAAAGACGCTCCCGGGCATCTAGAAAGAAAGGAGTGCGATCGTAGATCGCACTAAACTTTTTGGATTCCCGAGGAAAAGGGAGAAGATCGCAGGTTCGATCCCTGCTCGGCCCATTTAGTTTAATCAATCGCGATAGCTTTATAAACAGTTACCTTATGGCAATAATATGTTAGCTGAAAACAGCGTTCGCAGGGTTGCAGACCATGTCGAGCAAGAGTTACCTACAAGATTAGCAAGAGACCTTGGTGATAGTTTAGTGTCAGTTTCTTTGGTTGGCAGCATGGCCACAGAGCCGCCAACTATAGGTTTAGTAAATGATATGGACGTTGTAGTGGTTTCTGGCGGAGATCCAGCAACTGATACAATGAGAATCGAGCAAACAGTTGCCGCACTTTGTCAAGAGTTAGCCGGTGATCCGTCTTTAGATCTAACACACACTCTTTTACGTGGGCCGATAAAACCGGCTGCAAGCGGCAGGCCAGTATTACAAATACACTGCATACCAACAACAAAAGACAGGCTGGCCAGGACAACTCCCGATGCACCCCGATTGACATACAATAGCTGGCGCATATTTAATCGTCCGTTATATGGGGCGCTGCTGACACAGTTAATTAAAATCCCTCGGATTGGCTTGCGTGATGTATTAGAAGACGAACGAGGCCTGCCGCAACTTCGAATAGGTCTTACAGAAATGGCTGCGAAGGAGAGGCAAGCATTGGGCGATGGTAGTGTAGTAGATGTTGAGTTTAGTTGGAAATTAAATGCTAGGGAGCGCGCCGAGGCGGCCATGTACGGTACACTTACTGCAGCTTGGAATACCATAGAGGCATTGTACCCACACATAATTACCGAACATTATGAGCGTCCAGCTGCTGCAAGGGAGTTTGGTCAAACATTTGGCGGGCTTCCGATGGCAGGCTGGCCAGTTGAAGTTCACAGGCTATGCGAACAACACCGGTGCGGGGAACTTTTACTTACGCCCGAATCTGTAGCAAGGTTAACCAGAAAAACAGACGCGTTTTTAGGCTCACTTGAAAAAGCCATAGCAGAAATTCGCGGCTAATTGTACAGCATAAATTTAAAATGCCGAATGTTGTTATCTATTTATGAAATCCATATTAGGCCAAGCCGCAGAGCTCTGCATGCCAATCAAAGAAGAACAGGCAAAAGTAGCACAAATAATAAAAGAGATTGAAAATAAAGTTAACTCCGCGCTGAAAAAATCTAAGATTACTGCAAGATGCTCGGTTGGTGGCTCTGTCGCGAAGGGGACTTGGCTGCCAGGCGTTTCAGATATTGACTTTTTTATTTTATTCGATTACGAAAAATATAAGGGCGAGCACCAGTTTTTATCTGATGTGGCGGAAAAAGTTTTGAGAAGTATTTTCAAAGGCGTGCAGCGCCTGCATGGCTCGCGCGACTATTTCAATGTAAATTACAAAAAATATATTTTAGAGTTTGTGCCGGTGCTGGAAATTTCTGAGCTGTCAGATGCGCTAAACCTGACGGACTACTCGCCGCTGCATGTTTACTGGGTTCGCGACAGAGTAAAAGCAAATAGGAAACTGCAATCTGAAGTGCGACTGGCAAAGCAGTTTTTCAAAGCAAACGGCGTTTACGGCGCGGAGTCATACATCTCAGGATTTTCAGGGCATGTAACTGAAATTCTGACAATTTATTACGGCGGATTTCTGCGGCTCTTAAGCAGCCGCAGCCTTGGGCGAGGAAAAATTTTATTTACTAAAAAAAGCCGCAAAGAAATTTTTAACAAATCAATCAATAGAATTTTTCAAAATAAAACAGTTTGATGTGAATTCGCTGAAACAAAAAAAAGGCCGGGCTTTGTTTGTGCTGCAGGCAAGCCGGACAAAGGGAAAAGATGATGTTGTTGGTTCGAAGTTTTTGAAGCAGTTTGAGCAGCTTAAGTCGGGCATAAGTAAATTGGATTTTAAAATTATAAGCTCTGGCTGGCACTGGTCCTGCGAGGGAAATGCCACATTTTGGGTTTACTTGCCAGCAAAGCCGCTTTCAAGCAAAAAGATAATAGAAGGCCCGCCAATAAATATGCCCGATGTTTTCATAAAGCAGTTTAAGAAAAAGTGGAAAAAAGTTTTTATAAAAAACAAAAGATACATAGCAAAGACAAAAAGAAAAATAATTTTGCCACGAGAAGTTATCAAAATAGCGGCGTCTGCACTCAAACTAAAACTACTAACTAAATAATTAACACAATAGTTTAAAAACCCGCACAGACTTACTAAACTATGTTAGCGCCACTGCCTATTGATAGAGAGCTGTTCCGATGGGTTGTAGTTGTAAGCAACCAGCCGGGCTTAGAGTGGCTGGCATTTTTGTTCTGGATACTAACAGTTTCTGTTACCGCAGTAGTTCTGGCTGCGCTTTATTATTACTGGCGCGTCAGGCGCGATCATAAATTTACGGCTTTAATTGTTATTTCAAGCATAGCAACATTTGCGGCCACAGAAGCGATAAAGTGGCTGGCCCAGCGCCCGAGGCCGCACATAACTGATCTTCTCTCATTTCCGTCTCGGCACACTGCGCTCGCTTTTATGCTTGCATTTTTGATTGGCGCGTATGTTTTGTCAAATAAGGAAAAGGGCAGTTATAAATGGCCTGTCGCTGTTTCTTTATTCACATGGGCGGCACTAGTTGGGCTTTCCAGATTGTGGCTTGAGGAACACTGGCTGACTGACGTTTTTGCCGGAGCGGTCATAGGCGCTTTGCTTGGGTGGATTTTTTGGAAAATGAGAAACAGAATATATAAAAAATAAATAATTGTTAAAATTAGATATCTGATGCAGTTAATATTTTGGTTTTTCTGCTTTTGGCCACAGAACTCGAAGCTACGATGTACTTAATATCTTTATCCTCTGCGACCTTCACAAGTCTTTGTTCTGCTGGCCCATCCATCACGACAGCGAAAACGCCTTCAGATATGTTCTGCAGAGTGTCCTCAAGTTCTTTGACTGGCACGCGACCCATTATGTTTAAACCATTGTCAAGGACAAATGCCCCCCGAGTGCCAACTAACTCATCAGCCATTGACTTAAGTTCAGTTAGGCTTCTGGCAGGCTGCACAGGTGCGACGCGCCTTACGACTGCTTCAGCTTCTCCGCCATTTTTTTCAGGCTCCGCGGATACAGATTTTGTAAGGTCTACAACTTTTGTTATCGGGGCTGAAAAGTTTGCTGTAGCTGATGAGCCGTTCACTTTATAATCGCTCTTGGCCTGCTCCCATGCTATTTTTGCACGCAGGGATTTGTTAATTTCCTTTAATGTCAGCTCTTCTACTTCCTTGCCGTCTGGCGCTCTCGCTACAAAGTCGAGTTCTGCGCCGTTGTCAACTAAGCCCCTTATAATCAGCTCGCCGCCACGGTCGCCGTCAACAAAAACAGTGATTGTTTTGGTTTTTGTCAGATCGACTACTGTCTGCGATGGCTTAGTACCCTTCATTGCTACAACATTTCTGATGCCGTACCTAAGCAGGTTAACAACATCTGCGCGGCCCTCAACAAGAATAATTTCGTCTGAGTCCACAACATCCGGGCCGGCAGGCAACCTGTCAGTTCCGTATTCTGTGACTTCCATCGCCCGCACATCTTCTGTAATGGCCAGCGTAAGCGCCTGCGAGTCTGGCATCTCTGTTATCAGGGCTGCCAAAAGCTGTTTTGCCCTGTCTAATATCTGGTTGCGCTTTGATATTCGAACATCTTCGATTTTTGTGACTTTGATTTTTGCATCACATGGGCCGACACGTTCAATTGTTTCGAGCGAGGCTGCTATGATTGCAGTTTCTGATTTGCCCATCGAGCTTGGCAGAAGAATTTCGCCGGCGGTTTTTCCGCCCTTTGTTTCAGTTTTAACATCTATTCGCCCTATTCGGCCTGATTTTTGCAGCTCACGCAGTTCAAGGTCTGAACCGAGCAGGCCTTCTGTCTGGCCAAAAACTGCACCGATTATGTCGGGCCTGTCAGCCACGCCTGTAAGATCAAGGCTTGCACGTATTATATATTTTATTGATACCGGACTTATTTTTCCCATTTTAGTTCTCCGAGGAAAACGCAAGCCAAACTGCAGTCTGGCTGCGCACAGAAAAATCCTTCTGGATTTTTCTTGTGATTATCTGACCGCAGTCAGATTTACGCAAAAAAATGTTTTGACATTTTTCTGCGCCCAGCTGAATTTCATTCAACTCGGGTTTTTCCCATTTTATATCACCTTTAATTTTTGGAGAAATCTACTCAGCCAGCTTCAATTCTTCGACATGCCTAACCCTTGCGTTCTTTAGAATTAACTCGCCAATTTTAGTGTCTGTTTTGACACCATTCATCTGCAAGTAACCCTTGAATGTCCTGCTTAATTGCCTGCCTTTTTTGTCGGCATCGAACATAAGCAGTGCGCTTTTGTGAGTCATAGCTATCATTTCAGCCGCCTCGTAGAGGCTTCTCCATTTGTTTTCCTTGTTAAGGATGAAGAGGTTCAGAACTCCAAGGCTTTGCAAGGCATGCGCATCCCGCTTGCCTTCCACGACGATGCGAGACGATTCTGCTTTGGTTTTAAGCCCTTCGAGCAGCCCTTGTAGGCGCTCCTGATTTGCATCGCGAAGCCTGCTAGTCTCGCGGAGCCAACTGTTGTTGGTGAGCATGATTAACCGGAGTCTTACTCTTCAATACATATTTTAGGCCGTTAGAGTATATAAAGCTTTCTATAATGCACTGTTAATAGTATCTGTTATATATTTATATATATTTTTATATAAATAAATATAAAAGCAAAAAGTCCACTGGTTTTAACCAACCTTTGGCAACTTTGTGATGTCCTCTGAATGCATCCACACCCAGCCAGCCCCGCCAGCTATAAGTCCAAATATCAGCGCAACCCAGAACGGCAGGAATACCAAAGTCAGTGCGGTTACAGCCGCGAATGCCAGAAATCCGACATACAAAATCGGGTTGCCGCCGAGGATGAATGCGCCGTCAAACGGCTGCACAGCTTTTTCGGTGCTCTTTTTAAGCAACGCGGCTAAAAACGGCAGTATATTAAATGGCACCAAATGGAAGAAAACCATCCACAGATTAAAAATAAACAAGTCCTGCAAGAAGCGCACATCTCCAAAAACGCCAAGAAGTATTTTGGCGGCAATTGCGAGCAAGAGTGAAGCAAGCGGGCCAAAGAGTGCAATTTTGGCTTGAGTGTGCGGGCCAACGAATGGATATTTGAATCCAATTCGTTTGAGTTTAACCGCCATCGAAGCACCGACTGCGGCGAATATTACTGCACCGGATGTAAGTACGCCGACTATGCCTGCAATCGCCAACATTAGCCATGATACACTGAATTTTGTGGCGCTGCCGTAACGTGCGGCGCTTATTTTGTGCGCAAATTCATGCACAAGCAAAGAGATTAGTATGGCTGGAATGGCAATCGCAATATTTTTCAGGCCTTCTGCGGCGCTGAATCTTGCTGCGCCCCACTGGCCGGCTGTAAGGGCGATGGACAGCACGAGCGAAGAAATAGCAATCGCAACTGCTTCATCTTTATCAAAGGTTAATCCCACTCGCACCATTTTAACCAACATTAGATAACTCAGTCGCGTAAACGTTTATGAACTGCTTTGCCTCGTTGAAATACTCCCAGCCAAGCCTCCAGACATCTGCCTTTAGCTGGTCAACTGTGTTTTTGTAGAGATATTTTTCATAGAAGCCCTGCATAAAACGCAGCGTAGGATTCTTTCCCCAGACTTCATTTTTGTCAGTCTTGAATTTTGCTGTTACCATCATGATTAAATTTGCCTTGTTGAGTTTGTACGGCCTGCCGTCTTTTTTAGCTTCGACTTCTGTCAGCCCATAAACGTACCAGACAGTTTCTATGATTATTTTTGTGTACTCATCATAGTCTTTTTCGTCAGCCCACCGGATTTCTATATCTTTTGCTTCGCCTTTCACTTTTTCCTTGTATTTTTTTTCCTCATGGCTGAATCCCCGCCAGGTCAGCCAGTCGTACAGGTGCTTGTAGAGTCGTTCTAAGTCGAACACTCCGACGAAGTCTATTTTTTCTTTATCCAGCTGAACTGATTCCATTTATTTATACGCGTAGAGGTGCAGCAGGGCCTTTATTTCATTTATTAAATCCCAGCCCTCAGACCACACACGGTTTTCAAATTTTTCCCGCAGTCCTTTGTATATATATGTATCGTAAAACCTGCGCAGGAATTTGAGCGGGAGGTTATACTCCCACACGTCATCCTTGTCGAGCACGAGGTTTCCATTGACAGAGATTTTCATGTTGCCTGCGTTCATTTTCACGCGCTCGCCGGTTTTTGTTGTTTTTTCAACGTCCACAAAGTCTTCAATTTTAACCTCAACTTCAAGCTGCAGCTGCGTGTACTCATCCACATCGCGGACCGCAGACCATTTTACCTCTATTTCGCGGCCGAGCGCCTTTACTTTGTCTTTGTACTTTTTTTCTTTTACATCGTACTTGCGCCACTTCAGCCAGTCATAGATATGCCTGTAAAGCTCATCGAAATTGAATTCGCCGTTGTAGTCTACTCGCTCGGGGCCAAGGACTGGCAGGTTGTTGGACATACAAATAAACCTTCGAAGGCAAATAAAAAGGTTGCTGTTAAAGAATTACTACTGCAGATTAGCGTTTAGTAAGGTTTATAAAAGTTCTACCTGTTTATCGTACATGGTAAAAGTATTAGAAGCGGCATTAAAAGTTACTGGTGTAGTTCTTGCAGCTTTGGGAATTGTTCTGTTAATTGAACCCCAAAATGTTGGTTCTATACCATCGGTTTCTACGGCAATATATGGAATTATAATTATGGCTATGGGTGGTTTTTTATTTGTGATATCTGAAAAATGAAGTTTCAAGATTTGCTATTAGAAAATTTGCGTTTAGAACACCAACAAACACTCCAGGAATATTGGGGGATACTGTTAAGTGTGATTACTGTGCCAATCGCACTTTTTAGTTTATTTTTTAATATTACACATAACTTACTCGAATCTCTACCGCCCGCAGCCATACTTTTTGTTGTTTTATTTATTAGTTGGAAAAACGTTAAAAGTAAATTAATTGCTATTCGATCTAACATATTAGAGATGGATATTAAGTAGTCTTGGTTATTTAAAATAAGCGCAACTCTTAAAAAACTTTCTGAAGCATAATAAGCCGATTGATAGGTGATTAGCATGTTAATGCAGAAATGCTCTGCATTTTGCAAATCATTTTATTCATAAAGGGGTGAAAAATGACAAACCAGAATGTACAGCCGATATTTATCCTGCCGGAAGGCACACTGAGAAGCCAGGGAAGAAACGCACAGAAAGCTAACATAAGCGCAGCTAAAGCGGTGGCCGATACAGTCCGGACTACGCTCGGGCCGAAGGGCATGGACAAGATGCTCGTGGATTCCATTGGCGATGTTGTAATCACAAACGACGGCGTCACGATTCTTAATGAGATGGAGATTGAGCACCCTGCCGCAAAGATGATGGTCGAAATCGCGAAGGTTCAGGAGGATGAGGTTGGCGATGGGACAACGACCGCGGTAGTGCTGGGCGGCGAGTTGCTGAAAAATGCGGAATCGCTTTTGGAAAAAAATATACACCCGACTGTTATCGCGAACGGCTACAAGCAGGCCTCTGAAAAGGCACAGGCCATCCTTAACGAACTGTCAAAGCCAGTCTCCATAAAAGACACTGATGTTTTGAAAAAAATCGCGATGACAGCGATGACAGGCAAAAATGTAGAGATTGCACGCGAAAAGCTGGCGCAGATCGCATTAGATGCAGTCCTGAAAGTCGCAGAAAACTCAGATATAGACCGAGACGATGTAAAACTTGAGAAAAAAGAGGGCGGCGGGATTGATGACTCGCAGCTGATCGACGGCGTTGTTATTGACAAAGAAAAAGTTCATGCAGACATGCCAAAGTCCGTGAAAAACGCGACGATTGCGCTGCTGGACTGCGCCCTCGAAATAAAAGAGACAGAGACGGAGGCAAAAATTCAGGTGGCTGACCCCAAGCAACTTCAGGCGTTCCTTGACCAGGAGGAAAAAATGCTGAAGAACATGGTTGAAACGATTGTAAAATCCGGCGCAACTGTTGTTTTCTGCCAGAAGGGCATTGACGATATTGTACAGCACTACCTTGCGAAGAAAGAAATTTATGCCGCACGCCGAGTGAAAGAGTCAGACATGAAAGCGCTGGCAAAGGCGACTGGCGCAAGAATAATTGCAAGCCTTAATGATTTGAAGGCAGGGGATTTGGGCAAGGCCGGCCTTGTTGAAGAGAGAAAATTACACAAAGAGTCAATGACTTTTGTTGAGCGGTGCAAGAATCCTAAGTCGGTTACTATTTTGCTGCGCGGCGGCACAGAACATGTTGTTGCAGAAGTTGAGCGCGCGATGACAGATGCGATTGGCGACTTGATTGCTGCAATTATTGTTGGAAAATTTGTTGTTGGCGGCGGCGCTGTTGAAATTGAGCTGGCAAAACGGATGCGAAGCTTTGCTGAAACACTGTCGGGAAGGGAGCAGCTTGCGGTGCAGGCGTTTGCGGATTCTCTCGAAGTAATACCAAGAACGTTAGCAGAGAATGCGGGCCTTGACCCGATTGATTCCTTAACCGAACTGAAAGCAAAGCACGATAAGGGCGAGGCAACAGCCGGTCTGAATGTTACGACGGGCAGGGCGGAAGACATGTTGGCGAAGGGCGTGATTGAGCCGCTAAAAATAAAAACGCAGGCAATTCAGTCGGCATCAGAAGCTGCGATAATGCTGCTGAGAATTGACGATGTAATATCGGCAAGCAAATTGAGCCGGGGCGGGCCGCCCGGAATGCACGAACCTGGACAGATGGGCGGGGAAGATTTTTAGATTTTTTTGATTACAATTGTTGCATTGGCAAAGCCAATGCGACTCGGGGATTGGAAGTGACTAAGAACGAAGGGGCAGAGCCCCTTGGGTCTTAGGGACAGATGGGCGGGGAAGATTACTAAAAATCTGCTAATTATGCCATTAGATTTGCCAGCTTTGCAGGATTGACTGCATAGAGATTCAGAAACTGCGTGACTTCCTTGAAACCCTTTATTCCTTTTTTCTGCATGCGCGCAAGCAGGCTTGCTCTCCTCTTGAGCTCCTGCTGAATATCGTTTTCTGTCCATCCGTGCCTCGAGGCTATTCTTTGCATCAAATGAGAATCAGATGTTGTAAAAACGTCCTGGCTTGGAATCCAGTGGGCAACCTCATTTGTCTTTAGCTGATTCCTCTCGCGGTCAAAGCCCTCGACCTCAACAATCTGGCTGACCTTTCTCACCAAACGCCCTTCAATTTTTGTCTTCTGCAAAAATACGATTACGTCAAGGTTTTCAAGCAGCGACATCGGCAGGCTTATCGGCCTCGTGGTAAATCTGTCTATCACGCTGTTAATGTCATCTGCGTGCAAGGTTGACAGCGATGCGTGGCCCGTGGCCATCGCCTGAAACATTACAAATGCTTCTGCACCACGAACTTCGCCGACGATAATATAATCCGGCCTCTGCCTAAGCGCGGCTTTCAGCAGGTCGAACATTGTTACCTCGCCGTATTTCTTCGGGCCGAAGCCGGTGCGCGCAACCTGCGGCATCCAGTTTGTGTGCATCAGTGTAAGCTCGGCGGTATCTTCTATCGAAACAACCTTTGCGGACGGGTTGATAAATTCCGCGATTGCATTCAAAAAAGTTGTTTTTCCGACGGCGGTCGTGCCTGCCACAAGAACAGATTCTCCTTCTTCGATGGCCAGCCACAGATAAGCGAGAATCATTGGATCAGCGGTTTGAAAATCCATTAAATCTATTACTGTCAGCGGTGTTTTGAAGAATTTTCGGATGCTGAAGTTAGAGCCTTTTCGCGCAATATCAGTGCCGTAAGTAATCTGCAGTCGCGAGCCGTCCGGCAGCGCAGCATCAAGCAGCGGCGCGGCTACAGAAACAGTCCTGCCGGATTTCTGGGCCAGCTTCATGGCAAATGCGTCCAGTTCATCCTTTGATTCAAACCAGACGTTTGTCGGCATCTGCCCGTAAATCGGATTTCTGTGGAAAATAAAAATCGGCACGCCAGTCCCATCACAGGAGATATCTTCTATTTTCTGGTCGCGCATTATCGGCTCTATCCTGCCAAGGCCGATTGTATCGCGGTAAATGTAATATTTAACATTCAGTGCATCGTCGTCTTTTGGTTTTGCGCTGAGAAATTCCCATGCCTCGTTTATTTTTTCGTCAATGTAGCCGTAAATTTCCTCTTTCTCATGCAGCCTGCCGAAGTCAACTTCCAGCCTGTCGTGCAGTATTTCTATAGTTTTAGCAACCAAATCCTTGAGGTCCGGCGTAAGCTCCGGCTCGACAATGTGATAGATAAGCTGGTTGGCAATTTGGTTAAAATGAATATCTGCATGAGCCAGCACGCGTTCCTTGCCGTGCCATTTTGTCTTGATTAGCGGATATGTTTCGTGAACTGTTTTGATTTTCCCGAGAAAGTCCTGTTTTTTTCCAAGCACTTCGTCAAATGTTTTTGGCAGCACAACTCGTTTGCCGCCGCCTTCAAGTTCCAGATGCGCCTCAGCTAATGTTTGTTTTGGCCTGCTATCTTCCGCAATCGGCATAGCAACTTCCTGCGCAGGAATTTCTGTAATAGATTGAGCTGGCTCTGTTGCCCGGCTTGCTGTTTCTGCCTGCTGCCGCTTGCTTCGCAGGCCTGCAAGCAATCCAAATAAAGCAAGGGTGGCCATTAAATTAAAACACTTAGCATATTTATAAAGTTAGCTCAGCCTTAACCTTCCAGGCCCGATAAAGCTTATCTTAACCTTGCCAGCCGAGGAGCCAGAAGCGCCGTCAATTGTCGCGTTTTCCCAGATTAATGTTATGTTTGTGTTTTTTACTATTTGCGGTTTGCCCAGCGTCCTGAACTCCAGGATTGTGTTCCTGCCGGCCAGCAGGTATCTCTGGTCGCCAACCGTCTCCGGAATCTCAAAAATCCTTGTAAAGTTCCTGACATCGTCAGTATATCTTGTCGTGGAGTTAACTGTAACCTTCATCTCAGCGATTGTTGCCAGCGCCTTGTTCAGGACTGCTTCGCCAAATTCACCTGCCGCGTTTTGAGTTGCAGATTTTTTGTATAGCTCAGATGCCGCGAAAACTCCGACTAGCATAAGGAATGATATGCCTAAAATAAGAAGCGCGTATGTCGTGTTAAGCTGTGCCTTTTTCATTTTAAATCATGTTAACATCAACTATTTCTGTTGTGTTTCTTATGCAGCCAGGAATGCCCTCATTCGACTCAAATGCCCAAGTTATGAAAATTAAATGGCTGCCGGCCCCGACAGCAGACTGCTGGCCAGGCCTTAGTCTTATGCGATAACAGTTCGAGCTTGTGTCGTTTAGTGTTATGTAATGCAAAGTCATTTCTATCGCGCCAAGTTCTGTCATGTAGGCCGGCTCGTCGATGCCAAGCCGCCCAAGCTCTGTCTTGTTTCCGATAAAAGTCCGGGAGTATGGCTGCGGCAACCTGATGTTAGCAACATATACTATGGAATTATTGTTTGTTCCATTGGTGTCAAGGAAAACCCTGCCTTTCTTAATCTGAAACGGAACAGACGCGCGAGCCTGCTCGCTCGCAGATTTTTTTATCGCCGCGTGAAGCTGAAGGAATTGGTTCTCCATCGCGGAAACATCGTCGCTGTTCTGCGCCTTTTGTATGTTTGGGACTGCCCACAAAAAAACACCAGTCATTACTGTAACAGCTATTGCAGTCAGTATCAAAAAACCAATCAGGCTGGAAACGCCGCGCTTGTCCATGCACAGAAATCTTGCCAGTGGTTAAATAATTGTATTATAAACTAAAGAGTGAAAACCAAAACCTAAATACGCCTAAAGCTTTATATTGGTTGTTATAATTATGAATGTGAGGTAAATAAAATGGCCATTGCAGAATACCGAATACAAGTGCCAGCGACACACGGCCTGAAAAGGCAGTTGCGCCAGAATCTGAAGTCCGGCACAGACACCCAGCTCTCTTCCCTAAAGGGCAGCGTGGACGAACTCCTTGGCATTATCAAGCAGGCCTCTGAATCCGAAGATGCAAAGCAGGTTTCTGAGATTGCAAAAAAACTTGACAAAATTTCCGAACAAAATGCTGCAATAATAGCGGTACTTACAGACCTTGCAAGCCTGATAAAAAATCTTAAGCCGCCATTCGATCCATCGCAGCCAAGGCTTCGCAGCACAGCAGGAATTGCATACCAGAGGACCAGATGATATTCAAAATTAAAAAAACAGGTAGAAAAGCCCTGACACCAATAATCGCAGTCATACTTTTGCTCATGATGACTGTCGCGGCGGCAGGCGCGGCATTCTTCTGGATTTCCAGAATACAAGGGCAGATGCAGGGCGGCGTGGAATCTTTCGAAGGCAGGATTTTCGAGGGCATTGCATCGCAGATAAATGTTATTGATGCGGACTACTCCACAAGCTCCGAGAACTTGACTATTTTCTTTCACAACACCGGCAACAAAAAAATCCCGCTGAAAAACACGGATGTGAACCCTACAACAACCTGGATTCTGAGAAACCCCGACCAGGAAGTTGTATGCTCAACGGACTGGAGCGGCAAAAGCACTAGTGTAGCATGCAGCGGGTGCGGCTCAACAGTCGAAGTTGACATAGGCCAGCTGAAGAGCATCTCTCTGAACACTGCAAACACTGCCTGTGATATAACAAAATATGGCGGCGGGAAGGCATTTACGTTTACAATAGATTTTTCAGGGCAGACAACAACATCAGGCAGCTTTATTTCTTAATAGGAAAGCTTATATTAGAATAAATTAAAGACAATATAAAATGGCCACTACGAAACGTGCAATAGCGCGCAGCCTGCTGGCTCCGCGAATTGCTTTTTCAAATAGAAAAGCAATAATGCAGAACAGAGTTCCGCAAATTGCATTTCGTCCGCGAAACGCGATTACACCAATAATCGCAGTCATAATGCTGTTGATGATGGCGGTAGCCACTGCGTCAGCAATGTATTACTGGTTAAACAGGATACAAACGCAGCAGCAGGGCGCGATAGAAAGCTTTCAATCAGGCGTGTTTGAAAACCTTGCGTCTAACGTAGATATAATCGGAACAAAATACATAGACGGCAACCAAACCCTGGAGCTGGTAGTAGAAAATACTGGCAATACAAAAATTACTATCTCGAACTCTGGCACAAAACCGACAACTGAGTGGACTGTGCTTGACTCTGACCAAAAGCCCGTGTGCGCGGTAGACTGGAGCGGGACTGGCAGCAACACGCGCTGTCTCTCCGGCTGCGGAACTTCGACTATTCTTAATACTGGCCAGATAAGGCGCATCCTGCTTAATTTGACCGCCAGTGACTGCGCAATACAATACCTTGCGAATGGCTCTACATTCACATTCGAAATAAGCTGGAGCGGCAAAACAAAATCCGCAGGGAGCTTTGTAAAATAAAATGCAATATAAGGCTGTAACGCAGGACAGAGTTCCGCGAATTTTTTGTTCCAGGAAAACAATTACTCCGATTATAGCAGTCATACTGACTATGATGATTGCAGTTGCAGCTGGCGGCGCAATGTTTTATTGGATAAGCAGGCTTCAGACGCAGGACCAAGGCGCAGTTACGCAGTCTCAGCAAAGGCTTTTTGAAACACTGTCGGCCTGCCTATCACTATCATCTTTTGACATGAACTTAATTAGCAACAGATCAAACTTCGTACTGCAGAACTGCGGCAGCACAAAAATAAATTTTGGAGATGCAAATGCTGAGGACTTTGGCATAATCAGCTCGCAGGGAATAGATCCGTGCACTTTTAGTGTAAACACAACAAGCTGTATCGGCTGTCCGGTTTTTCTTAAACCCGGGGAGGCCGCAACACTGTCGCTGAATTGGACAAACGAAAAACGTTGTGTCGGCCAGATCGTGGCTGGCAAGCAATATCAAGTATTATTCAACGTCGACAGGACGGTCAGTGCATCGCGCGATTTTGTGCCTGAATCAGCAGCAAGATGCGGCTTAAATTTTGAGAACGCCACAAGGCTGGCCGCACAGGCACACCACGCAGGCAACCCACCAAGCTACTGCTACAAGTTCCAGCTGACAAACACCGGCAACGCGGCCGACACATACAACTTTACAAATTCTACCGGTACAAACTGCGGCTCTGCTCGCATACTTACAATCGGCTGTGGGGCAACGGGAATTGCGAACCACACAATATCGCTGGCTGCAAGCGAAAACTACACAATTTATTTTAACCAGACTGTAATAACCGCGGATTTAACTTGCACAAGTACCATTACTGCAGCCTCGCTCAACTGCAGCGCAAGCATATCTAAGGACACCAGCACTTCATATATATCTCCAGGGGATGCCGCACAGTAACATGAAAGCCATAAATTGTTTTGGAAAACGCTCAGCTACAGAAGTACTGACAGTAATATTGTTAGTCATGATTCTTGTAGCAGTGGCATCCGTGGCTGGCTACTGGCTGACAGGCATACAGCAAAGCCAGCAGGGGCGAACAGAGCAGTCACAGTCTTCGCTCATAACAACGCTGTCAAGCTGCCTGAACTTCGAAAGCTTTCACTATGATACAAGAAGCAAAAAATCAGATGTTGTGTTCGAGAATTGCGGCACAACAAAACTTGATGTCGGTGATGTAAGAATAGGAGATTTAGTTCAACTGTCCGGCCCGAACGTTGATCCGTGCTCATTCACGCTAAACACTACAAACTGCCCTGCCTGCCCATTCACGCTTCAGCCCAAATCAAAGCAAAAATTTTCTATCGCCTGGAATGCCGAGCCGGCCTGCTCAAGCCGTATAGTCAAGGGCATAAAATACCAGGTCTCTTTTTTTGTTGACCGGCTTGGCACAGGCTCAAAAACATTTTTGGCGCAGGACGAGCCGCTTACAAAAACTCTGGGACTTTCAACAAGCTGCGGAATAGATGTTATTAACGCAACAACTGGAGTTAACACGCCCTGGGAGGCCAAAGACTCAAGCTACTGCTTTGCGTTTGCTGTTAATAAAACCGGCACCCTCGGCGGCCTTATAACAATACAAAACACATCTACCTCTGGCAGCTGCAAGCGGGCGGAGATTACAACCCTATCAGGTGCGCCGGCAGGCTTTGACCCTAACAGGGCTGCCTGCACAGAAACATTTCGCACGGCGGGCACCTTCGGCTCGCCCCAATCTTTGGCATCATTCGGTGTTTACCTGACAAACAGCAGTGCCGGCGGATGCAACCAGACAATACAATTTGGTCTGAACGACTGCGGCGACTTTGTTTCCAAAACAGTAAACTTTAGAGTTGGCACTGGCGTAGTTGGTGACACAAACACATTATGTAATATAACTTTTGATCCGACAAGCTCAACAGGGCCAACAAACCTGACAAATGTAACAAATTATATATTCAGCGCAAATTTCGTAAATAACGGCTCCACAGTTGATAATGTAACAGTCAAAAATCTGAGCGTAACAACAACTAACTGCGCAAGCATGCGGTTTACAAAAGGTACAGGCGCGCAGTGTTCCCAAAATACTGCTGGCGAGTTTAGCGCAGCTGCCGGCGCGGAGGTCGGCTTTGACACTGGTATGGGCAGTGCGCAAAGGCTCTGCTTGCAGTTAAACCTTACACAAGGTACCGGGGCAGGACAGTGCACGCTAAGACTGTTTGTAAACTCGAGCGCGTGCACGAACGCATCTGTAACAAAAGAGTACGCCGTAGGAACTTTTTAAGTTAGATATACGCATATTTAACAAATTACTGCGGCGAAAGTTTTATAAGTGTGTAAAAAGGTGTATTTTAGTGTAAGAAGGTGTAATAGTGGCAGGCAAGCTCATAACAATTAAGATTGACAGGGAGCTGTACGAAAGAGTCAAGAAAATTCTGGGCAAAAATGAGCTTAAGTACAAATATTCTTCTGTTGCAGCATTTACAAATGAGGCGTTATTTGAAAAATTAGAATCTTTGAAAGGAAAAATAAAGTTTCCGAAGATAAAGTGGTGAAATGTCACAAAATTTCATAAGATTGAAGAAGCAAAATTTTGCGGACATCATTCGCAGGAGCTCATGTGCACAAGGCCAGAATATCTATCCCAACAGAAAATTGGATTGCAATGATGTTTTTTGCGGCCCTGCTAGCCGGCGTAGCTACACTATTTTCCGCGCTGCTCATTACAATTATATCCGGTGCGCTTAGCGTTGTAGCAATTTTATTTTCCTTTGTTGCCGCAGCCCTGATCAGCGTTCTGACCGGACTATTAGTTTTGTATTATCCGGCAATGGCCGCTTCAGAGCGAAAGAAAAAAATCGAGAATGCACTTCCGTTCGCTACAATTTATCTTAACACGATTTCGCGGGCCGGCTTTCCGCCGCAGGATCTGTTCAAGATGATTGCAAAGTTCAAGGAATACGGGGAAGTTTCCGAAGAAGCCAAAAAAATTTCTAACGAAGTGCACGCGCTCGGGCTTGACCTGCCGTCCGCCCTTAATAACGCAGTAGCCCGTTCGCCAAGCAACTCGTGGACAGAGCTGCTGGCCGGCATGAAAACGACAATAACTATCGGCGGTGACCTTGGCCAGTTCCTCTCGGAAAAGGCAAAGGGATTTGTTGCAGATTACCAAAGAAGACTGCAGGAGTTCAGCAATTTTCTTACACTCATGATTGAGATTTACATAACATTAGTTATAGTGGGCGCGGTGTTTTTTATAATCACGACTTCGATAATGGTCTCGATAGGCGGCGTGCCTGTTGCGCTTGTGAAGGCGCTTAATTATGCAATTGTGCTTGTTGGCCTGCCGGTCATGACGGCTGCATTTTTGCTCATGATAAAAGGGGCGTCGCCGATGGAGTAGATATGAAATTCAGCATACTTGGCAATTTGGGGTTCAGGGATCTGCTTGGAGTCAGGCGGGAGAAGCTTCAGTTTACTATCATGCTCCTGCCCGTTCCGCTCATAATCGCCCTGCTTCTTTTTTTATTAGGGGCCGCAAGTACGCTTGTAATAGCCGCGATAACACTCGGAATAATCGCGGTCCTGACACCATATCTCGCTCTTACATTTATAGAGTTTCAGGAGCTGTCGGCCGCAGAGGATGCGTATCCTAATTTCCTGCGCGACATGGCGGAAGCGGTTAACTCCGGCATGACAATACCGTATGCCATACACACCGCGGCGCAGGCAAAGTATGGAGTCCTGTCAAAATATGTGAATAAGCTGAATTCATGGGTGTCATGGAGCCTGCCATTCCCGCAGGCATGGCAGAAATTTACAGAGTCGCTGAAAAAGTCAGAGCTGATTTCACGGGTTAACGGAATTATTCTTGAGGCGTTTGTTTCGGGCGGAGATGTAGGGACTGTCCTTTCTTCTCTCGCAGACGATGTTAATCTGCTTAAGCGCATAGAATCAGAAAAAAAATCAATGGCGCGGCAGAATATAATAATAATGTATGTTATATATTTTATTTTTCTCGGCATAATAATCGGGCTGTTTAAAATACTTGTGCCGATATTATATATACAGCGGCTTGGTGTTTTCGGCGGCCTCGCACTTAGGCCTTCTGACATAATCACAACAGATTATTTCAAGAATCTTTTTTTCCTAATGACAGTGATACAGTCAGCCTGCATTGGCCTGATTGCCGGCCAGATATCAGAGGAGCGCTTGATTGCAGGATTTAAGCATGTGATATTAATGGTCGGCCTTGGGACTGCGGTATTCTTTTTGGCGATTTTCCCTGCCGGCCTGACAGCAACAGTTGAGGTATTTCCGCAGAATCCGTCAATCGGTCAGGACGTTATAGTCTCGGGGAGTTCTTTCTTTGAGGCAACGCCAGCCGCAGGTGCTACAGTAGAAATAATCACGCCGTCAAAAGAGGTTCTTGTTGTGTTTACCGATGGGCTTGGCGAATTTTTAACGAGCATGAAGTCACCGACGCAGGAGGGCACATATCCAATCATTACAACAGTTACTTACAAAGGAGAAACAGCGACAGTGATAAGAACAATAACTGTGGGTGGTTAAATGAGATATGATATTTTCAGAGTGAAAACCGCCCAGTCGTTTACTGAATTTTTAATAGCTGCGTTTTTATTTCTAATAATTGTATCTGCAGTTTTTATAACAGTCATTCGTAAGTCTGGCACGGAGACGGAACGCGCTGCAGACTTAACATCATTCCAGAAGGCATCGATACTTTCGACTATTGCATTAAGAGATACGGGCCCCATCAGCTGGCAGAATTCTCCCGGCTTGCCTGCAATCTGCGGGCTTGGCGACGGAAATGGGCATGTCCTGCTTTCGAAGTGGCTGAGATTCAGCAATTATACATTTGATTTTTATGGCGGCTGCCTCGGCATCAACACAACTTGGCAGGCCAGCTATGCAATACGCGGCTTTCCGGACAGCCTTGATACAAACGCCGCGTGCACACCGACACGAGACAGGGCGGTTATCTGCAGGTTTGCAAACGGGCTTGGTGTTTATGTTAACACAAGCAACAACGCGATATTAGATGCTGAGCTGTTTTTTCCAAATGCCACTTCGGCCACCGTCACACAAAGCGTGGCCAGCCCGCTCGAGGCAAATGACGTTGCAACAACAGATGCAACTCCGGACGGCATAAAAGTTGTTCTGCAGCTGCGCACAAGCGCCGGAGACAGGGATAACATAACAATACTTGCCGTGCCATGGAATACTACTGCAGTAAAAAGTATATATTTCAAATCATTCGACAACCTGACAGACATTAATGTTACGATTGGAGATGTTAAGATACTTGATTCAATTGGCGTGCAGACAAGCGCGAGATTTTTCAAGCCGAATTTCGCAGAGATAAGACGCGGTGCCGCGATAAATAATACAAACACGGGAGATTTGTTTCCGGCCGTGTTCAAATTTGTGGTGTGGAGATGATGAACAAAAAGGGATACTATTATTTTATTGAGCTGGCCGTAATAGTTATAATAGTTGTGCTGATATTTTCACAGCTTCCAATCTCAAAGCCAGTGCATGCCGGCCAGATTGAAACGGAAAACCTCAGGCAGGTCGGGTTTGGAACACTTAAGGCGCTGGACGATTCCGGGTTTATATCTAAATATATGAACACCACGCATTTTCAGAATTCTTCGTTCCAGATGCTTCAGCAGGGAATTAAAGCCCCGCTCCCCAAAACAGTGATCGCAAGGCTTGAATATGTTTATAACTCGACCACATGCTACAACGAATCCGGCGCGTTTGGCGGCTGCGGCGTTAATTTTACCGGCGGTTTATCCACAACTATTTATTATACTTTTACAAACAGGACAGAACCAATCACAATTAAGCTTTACCTTGCAAACATATTTGAGACTGCAGTAAAGGAGGCCAGCGGATGAGGCGCGCGCAGTTTTGGGCGATTTCAATAATCTTGCTGTTTATTGTTACAGCAGTAATATTTACATACGTGCGCAGCTCTGAGTCCGCATCTGTAAGGCTGTTTGCTGAGACATCTGATTTGGAACTTCAGAACGCGGTTAATGCGATAAAAGCACGCAACGGCTGGCTGGCAAGCACGGCAAATGACTGGTTTAATCTTAACTGGAATTACAGGAAGCTTGTCGAACTTAATATTGGGGCGGACAGCACAGTTGAATTTAATGCATTTGTGAATGATGCAGGCAAGGTCGGCAGTTGCGTGGATGATGTTCGCGTTACGTGGATAAACGGTTCCGAGCGGCAGTCAAATGTTTCCGCGACTTCGCCGCCGTGCAACATCACGATTGTGGCA
The DNA here is from genome assembly GCA_016182015.1 of Nanobdellati archaeon. Classification (GTDB taxonomy): domain Archaea; phylum Nanobdellota; class Nanobdellia; order UBA10117; family UBA10117; genus JACOYC01. The sequence continues at coordinate 62,936 of JACOYC010000012.1, forward strand.
GGAGCAGGCCCGCAAGTTTATTATGTTTATTACAGCAATCCGTCTGCAGCCACGCCAAGCTACAGGCTGGCAAACACAGTTGTTCAGGGAACAGAAACAGATGCAGTTGCTTATGCAGAAGTCGAGGTGCCAACAAAAAATCTGTGCACACATTTGAATGAGCTCTACCCGAAGTTAGGTATTGCAACGAACTGCAGTTTGAGAAATACCGCCTGCGCAGCACCGGCAACGCAGGCAAATATTACTTTAGTGATGCAGAGCACTGATATGTTTTTTAATGGCACAATACAGCCGCCGCCCTGCCCATAATGTTTTAAATTTTTGTTTTGCTATTTGGTAATGCAACTGTCAGAATTAGGAAAAAAATTGCCGGCTAAGCTTTTAGAGAGCTTAAGCAAAACACAAGAACTCAGGCCATGCCAGCAGAAAGCGATTGATACTGGTTTATTGGAAGGGAAAAGCCTGCTGGTGTGCTCGCCAACCGGCTCGGGCAAAACACTCGTGGCAGAAATTGCCGCAGTAAAAAATATTCTCGAAGGAAAAGGAAAATGTGTTTACATCGTCCCGCTAAAATCGCTTGCCTCAGAAAAATTCGAGGAGTTTAAAAATAAATATGAAAAGCTTGGAGTAAAGGTTGCAATTTCGATCGGCGATTTGGATTCGGCAGACCCGTGGCTGGCCGAGAAAGATTTTATCATCACGGTTTCAGAAAAGCTGGATTCTTTGATTCGCCATGGTGCGCCTTGGATTTCTCAAGTTGCCACTGTTGTGATTGACGAAATTCATCTGCTGAACGACCCTGGGCGCGGGCCGACACTAGAAATATTGGCGACAATGCTGAAGAAAATTCTAAAGAACTCTCAGTTTATCGCCCTCTCCGCAACGATTGGCAACCCAAAAGAACTCGCCTCCTGGCTCTGTGCAGAATTAGTTGAAGATGCCTGGCGACCCGTAAAATTATATGAAGGAACGTTTTTTCCAAATGAAGTTGATTTCTTTGGCGGAAAGGAAAAGATAACCATTCCGGAAAAGTTTTCTGAGCCGGCAGTCCAGCTGGCAATAAACACGATCGCGATTGGCAAGCAGGCCCTGGTGTTCTGCGCGACAAAACAATCGGCCGAGGCTATGGCAGAAAAAATTTCAAAAGCAAATGCAAATGTTCGGCAGGTTGATTTAGCAAAGAAAATTTTGCACGCGCTCCCAAAACCAACTGTGCAGTGCAGAAGGCTGGCAAAATCTGTTCTGCGCGGCGTCGCGTTCCATCACGCAGGCCTTGTTCAAAAGCAAAAAAGCCTGATTGAAAATTCATTCAGGAGTGGCGCGGTAAAGATTATCTGCTGCACCCCGACTTTAGCGGCGGGCGTTAATCTCCCCGCATTCCGCGCGATAATGAAATCCCTGAAAAGATATTCGGAGAAGTGGGGATACTCTTACATCCCTGTTCTCGAATATAAGCAGATGACTGGCCGCGCTGGCCGGCCCGGCATGGAAGCATTTGGCGAAGCCATATCCATCGCCGGCTCTGAGGATGAGGCGCGCGAGATTTACGACAAATATATCTGTGGCACGCCGGAGGAGATCGATTCAAAGCTTGCAGTTGAGCCAGTTCTGAGGATGGCAATTCTTGGCCTGATAGCATCCGGCTTCTGCAGGACTGCTGAATCAGTGATAGAATTTTTTGGAGACACGTTTTACGGATTTTCATACGCAAACGATTACGAAATTAAATCTAACGCAAGCCGAACAAGTTCGGCTGCGCCCAGTCGAATAGAATTCGACTTGGGAATTATGAAAATTCTGCAGAAATTAAAAGATTACAAATTTATTGAACAAAACGCGGAAAAGATTTATGCGACTTACTTGGGAAAACGGGTTGCTGAGCTATATTTGGATCCGGAGTCCGCATTTACTCTAATTAACGGATTGAAAATTGCGGATGTTGCTGAAACGCAGACAATTTCTTACTTGCATTTGATTTCTTCTGTAATTGAAATTCCAAATCTAAAATTCAGGAAATCAGATTCTGAGTTCTTGCAGGAGAAGCTGATCGAGCTCGAGCAATACCTGCTGGCCAAGCCGCCTTCAGAATTCTCTTGGGAGTATGAGGAATTTCAGGATTCTTTCAAGACCGCTTTGTTGTTTGAGGATTGGATTTCGGAGATGTCCGATGATGAGCTGATGGAAAAATATAAAATCCGGCCTGGTGAGCTTCGCACTAAGTTAGCAAACGCAGACTGGCTTCTGTATTCGTGCCAGGAGATTTCACGCATTTTAAACTTCAAGGATTTAATTTCCGAGCTTATCAAATTGCGCGTCAGGATGAAGCACGGGCTTAAAGAGGAGCTGCTGTCGCTGAAAAAGCTGAAGGGCATCGGCAGGTACAAAGCCCGCAAGATGTTTCGTGCTGGCCTGACAAGCATACAGAAAGTAAAGGAAGCAAAGTATGAGCTGCTTGCCGGTCTGATCGGCCCGAGGACTGCTGTCAAGGTGAAGGGCCAGCTTGGGGAAAAAGTCGAGCCACAGCAAATAATTAAAAAGGGACAATCTGGACTTTCTGATTATGGGGCTGTAGTCTAACTTGGTCACATGCCAAAAACTGCGTTTTTGTCGGGTGTTTGGCGTAGCCAAACAGGACTCGCGGTTCGGGACTGCGCGGTCGAGGTTCAAATCCTCGCAGCCTCATTTCCTAACATTTTCTAATAACCACTAAAAAAGCAGTATGCCCGAGCATCTGATGCTCTGGCCTTGCCAGCTGTCTCTCACCTTGCTTTTCTATCTTCCACTCCCTCTGGATTGTTTCCACAACCTTTTCTAATTGCCAGCCTGCCCCGAGTTTTCCAACTAGCTCAATTGCCTGTGTTACCTGCGGGCAGTATGCAACAAAGTATCCGCCCGCCCGTAAAGCCTTACCTGCAGAAGGCAGGGCAAGCCACGGCTCAGAGAAATCAGCAACAACTAAATTCACATCTTTTTCATCAATCTTATCAACTGCATTTTTATTTTTCAAAGCAACATTCTTCAAGCCAAGAAACTTAAAATTTTTCTCTGACATCTGGTAAAAATCCTTCCTAATCTCATACGTTACAACTCTCTTGCAAACATTTGCAAGCTGTGCGGCAAGCCAGCCGCTCCCCGCGCCAATCTCAACGCAGACCGAGTCCTTTCCAACGCCAGTCAGAGAAATAATTGTCGCGAAGTCTTTTGGCAGAATCACGGCAGGCCCGCGCCTGCAATTCGCGAGTAGGTCATAGAACTGCGGCTTCGCCAGCAAAACTTTTCGGCCAGCAGATGTTTCGATAACAAAATTGTAACTTTTCCCAACAAGCTTTTTCAAATCTAATATGCCTAAGTCACTTTGGTGTTTTTTGTTTTCTGCGCGCACCAATATTTTTCTGCCAGCATGCAATAACAAAACCAAATCATTGTTTTTGATTTTCATTTGTGAGCCCGCGAACAAATGATTAGCGAACACCTGGTTCGCTTTATCACATAAAAACAAGAAAGCATTTATTTAAAAAACTATCAATTGTTACCAGAAAGTTATTTAAACCCTTTGCCGCAGTTATTTGTATGGGTAGTAGTGATGGTGGTTACGATGACCGCAACTTGTTAGACATCGTGGGCGAGGAAATAGCGCGGGCCCATACCGACAAACATTTTGTCTGGGAATTCCACTCGGATCGCCCTTCGCAGATCGCACCAAATGGCGAAGCACACACACTAGGATCAAGAATCCTAATTAAGCTTGGTTGGTTAGGCTCTTACTCTTCGTGGCTCGGAGCAAGGCGCGTGTTAGAAATTGAGTTAGACGTTACCAAAGGGGAAACAAAATCGGACTGGACAACGTTTACAGTAGGCGATGATAGATATATTACACCATTCGTACTTGCTCAATTACGTGCTGCTGGAGTTAAGCCAACACAAGCGCAGTATGGCAGTGGATTTGGCAATACTTAAACTTTAAAAACCAATCTTTTCAGTGTTTTGCATGGACGAACCGCCCAAAAGCAGCTTTCTGGAGCCGCTAAAGCAGGTTTATGAACAGAAGTACAAGCTGCTGATGTTCATCACAATCGGTTTGCTGATATTCTCATTAGGTGTTCTGGCCCATCAGAAGGCGACAACCGGCGAGTTCATACAAAAAGATGTCAGCCTGAAGGGCGGCTTGATTATTACAGTTCAGACCGACAAGGAATTAGATATTGATGGGCTGGAATTGAATTTGTCAAAAGTGCTGGGTGTTTCGGTTGATGTTAAGTCGCTTTCCGCGCTGGCTGGCCAGCGGCTTGGTTATACAATAGAAATTGAGAAGCTGAGCCAAGATAAGGTTAAAGCAGAGGTCGAGAAACTCACTGGCGTGCCGTCCGCTACGTATACGATTGAGGAATCATCAAGCGCGTTGTCTGATGCATTTTTTAAATCAATTGTCAAGGCTTTGTTTGCCGCATTTGTATTTATGTCAATTGTTGTCTTTGTTTATTTCAGGGTGCCTGCGCCAAGCCTGGCAGTCATACTGGCAGCCGCGTCCGACTTGATTGGAACGGTTGCGTTCATGCAATTACTTAACATCAAGCTGTCCGGGGCCGGCGTGGCCGCGCTGCTCATGCTCATAGGCTACTCTGTTGACACGGATATTCTGCTTTCAACCCGCGTGCTCAGGGGTTCAAAGCCGCTGATGGAGGAGGTCTACAGCTCGCTCAAGACCGGCATAACAATGCAGGCCACTGCGATAGCTGCCCTTGCTGTTCTGTATTTTGTAGCGCCGGCTGCGACCCTAAGGCAGATTTCAGTCATATTAATAATTGGCCTGATACTGGATGTTTTCAACACATGGATTCAGAATGTTGGCCTGCTGAGAATGTATCTGGAGTGGAAGAAAAAATAAAATGATAAAGATTAAAGAACTATTTACATCGTGGCGGGTATGGGTGCTTTTATTCCTGATAATTGCGTCTTACGCGGCGATAAATCCCAGATTTAAAGCCAGCGGCCTGACAATTTCGCAGGTAGATTTTAACAGCTCTGCTTATCTGAATGGCGTGCCAGATAATGTTCGGATAACGGAATTAAACGGAAAAACCGTTAATAATATCCAGGATTTTAATGCTATTGCTGCAGGTATAAAGCCCGGCGACCTTGTTAAAATAACCGCGCTGCAAAAGCCGTTTGCCTTTCGCGCGATTGAAAAGGACAATCAGACCTATCTTGGCGTAACAGTTGAGCCGCTCCCGACATCGAATCTGAAAAAGGGCCTTGATCTGGTCGGCGGGGTGCGTGTTTTGCTGAAACCAAAGGAAGCTGTCTCGCAGGAACAGTTTGCAGATTTGGTTGACATAACGCAGAAGCGCCTTAATGTTTTCGGGCTGAAGGACATAAGCGTGAAGCAGGTTTCTGATTTGGAGGGGAATAAGTTTCTTTTGGTCGAGATGGCCGGCACGACACAGCAGGAGGCCATTAAGCTGATTTCACAGCAGGGCAAGTTCGAGGCAAAAATCGGCAATGAGTCTGCATTTGTTGGCTCAGAGATAAAGCAGGTTTCCAGGTCTGCCCAGCAGGGCGCGGGCGTACAGCGATGCGCGCAGGGCGAGGACTGGACGTGCAGGTTTATGTTCCCGGTTACGATAACGCCTGAAGCAGCAAGGAGGCACGCAGACATAACAAGCAGGCTTGCAGTGACAACAAATGTCGGCGAGGAAAGCTATCTTGAAAAAAAGCTTGATTTGTATGTTGACGATGAACTGGTTGATTCGCTTTACATATCTTCATCATTGAAGGGGCAGGAGGCAACGGAATTTACTATTCAGGGCTCAGGCGGCGGCAGCACAAGAGATGCCGCATTTAACTCCGCGCTTGACAACATGAAGCGCCTGCAGACAATTTTAATTACCGGCTCGCTGCCCGTCAAGCTGCAGATAGAGAAGACTGATGTTATTTCACCGGCGCTTGGCTCGGAATTTTTAAGAACTGCGATAATTGCACTTTTCGCCGCGATCGTGGCTGTTGGCGTGATAATCGCTATCCGCTACAGGAAGCCGCACATTGCAATTCCCATTATGCTGACCAGCCTGTCAGAGGTTTTTATCGTGTTTGGCGTGGCCGCGCTGATTAAGCAAAATATAGATCTGGCAGCGATTGCCGGCGTGCTTGCCACTGTGGGAACTGGCGTAGACGCGCAGCTAGTTATAACTGACGAGGTTCTGGAGCGCGGCTCGCAATTTGCGTACGACTGGAAGGAAAAACTAAAGCGGGCGCTGTTTATTATTATGGGTTCGTATGCAACTGTTGTTGCGGCGATGATTCCGCTGCTGGCAGTTGGTGCTGGCCTGCTCAAGGGCTTTGCAATCGTCACGATAATCGGCGCCACGATCGGCGTGTTCGTGACAAGGCCGGCATATGCGAGGATTATTGAGGTCCTTTTAAACAAGTAAACCCAAGTACATCCTAGTTAACCCCAATATACTTAAGTAAGCTTTAAATATGTGGCTTGCAGTCTTAACTGGGGTAAATGGTGGCCACACTAATCAAGGTTAAAGAGCACACTAAAGCCAGGCTTAAAAAGCTGGCAATAGGGAAATTTGGCAGGGAGATAGGCACCGACATGACTTATGATACTATAATATCGCTGCTACTAAAGGAAGCCGAGAAGCGCGGTTTTGATTTTACAAAACTTATAAAAAGTCTGGAGAGGGGTGCTGATTAATGGTTCTAGAAGATTTAATACCAGTCCGGACAGCAGAGCGCAAGCCATATGAGATGCTGCCAATCGCGTTTATTTACGCGACAGTCTCTATTTTTGTGGCGCAGTGGATTTTTCCGACGCAGGCCGCAATAGTTGCAGTTTTCATGACTACAATTGCCTGCCTGCCACTTATGATTAATATAATCGGCTTTGAGAAAGAAAAGCTTGAGCATCACAAGGATTATCTGCGCGATGTTATCTATTCGCTGTTTGGCCGTGCCCACCCGGAGCGCTCGGAGCCGGAAGAGCGGGTTTTGCCGTTCTTTATATTTTTGTTTCTCGGCCTGACAATTGCAGTCATTGTCTGGTTTGTCGTGCTTCCAAAGGAATCCGCGCAGAATATTTTTTATGTGCAGCTTAATACGATACGCGAGATTAACCTTGGCATACAAGGCGGAACGACAGCATCGTTATTTTTTGCGAAGATTCTGTTAAACAACGTGAAGGTTCTTTCATTCAGCGTTTTATTTTCGCTTATCTATGGAGCCGGTGCGATTTTTATTTTAGTTTGGAATGCATCTGTAATCGGGGTTGCAATTGGTGACACTATGAGAAACGCGCTAGCCAAAGCCGCAGGCGCTGCCGGAAGCGCTACGGTTGGAGTCGCAGGCTACTCTACGGCAGTTTCTGCATCTGTGTTTCGCTACATGATTCATGGCGTGCCAGAAATACTTGCGTATTTTATAGGCGCACTGGCCGGCGGTTTGATATCCATCGCGGTAACGCGGCATGAATGGAATTCTGAAAAATTCGAGGAGACAACCTACGACGCACTTGGGCTTGTTGTGATAGCAATACTTGTGCTCATACTTGCAGCAATACTTGAAGTGGCTGTTTCTCCGCTCGTAACCGTGTGAAAAGTGTTAAAAAGTGCTTTTTCATATCTTAGTCAGATATAATGATGGCAGAGACGAGCGGCATCTGTTAAATGATATTTCTAGGGTTATTGAAGAAAGACTGCTAGCTAAATAGCGCTTTCAGGCCGGCTGCGATTATTTCATCGGCGTTGGCTTCGTTCGACCCAGGCACTTCCAGCTTTTGTCCGTGCTGCAACTTGAAATATTCATAGAACTTTTTTGTTGGCTCGAGCCACTTGGAGAGGCCTGCCTTTGAGCTTTCAATAAATCCCTTTTCAATTAGCAGTTTGATGTGGGAGTATGCCTTGTTGCTTCTTACTCTTACTACATCGCACTGCCTTGAGCCGCTGCGCCACGCAATGTAGGCCAGCGTTTCCAGAACAGATTTGTCAAACTCAGGCTCAGCAATGTTTTTAACAACGGGAATAAATTCATCAGGCACTTTAAATTTCCATAGATTACTGTCATTTACGAGCTGGATGCCGCGCTTGCCTGCATACTCCTGCTGAACTTGAATAAGCACAGCCTTTATCTTCCCGCGCTGGATGACGCCAAGCTTTTCTCCGAGCTTGTCTATTGTAACGCCATCAGGAATGCAGTATAGAATTGCTTCTATTCTTGCTTTTAATTCTTCATTGCTGAGCTCATCGCCAGTTGCCTGTATCTCTGCGACTTGCTGCGGAACCTTTTGTCTGGCCATGTTTTAGAGGCAATTAACACATTTATTAAACTATCGTTAAAGCATGTAGCTAAAAAATTAGTAAAATATGCTTTAACGATTCCTTCGAACTGCCGTATATTTAAGGTTGGTTCGAAGTTATGAAAAAATGCCGAAACCTAGCAAAATCCCATTGGATTTTGCAGAGCAGCTAAAAATACTAGGTATTTTTATCTGACCCCGCGCTTCAGCGCGCGGGATGTGACAAAATTGTTCCTGAACTGGCCGATTTTTTTCTTTGTAATCGCCTTCCATTTTGTTTTCTTGCTGGCTTGGCATGCTCTTTTTCTGGCTCAATTATTTCCTCTGGCTCGGCAAACTCCTCTTTCTTAATTGCTGCATCGCCAAGACCGTCGTGCAGGTCTATAAAAATTTCCTTAAATGCCTCTTCCTGCCGCAGCTCGACTTTCTGGTGTTGCGCGAGATGAAGCAGCGGCAGCAGCGTCCAGATAATATCTTTCTTTTCCTTGCTGGGCAGGATTTCTGAAAATGTTACAGAATTCTTTTTGAACCGGTGCACAAATGATTTTATTTTTGCCCAGAGCAGCTCTATTTTAGCGAAAATATCTACTTTCTTAATTGTTATTTCCCTTGGTTTTCGGAGCTCAGCCATATCAATTTGTTTTTGCTCTCTTCTTTGATCAACTTCGAGGGCTTTTTTCAGCGCGTCCATAAGTTCGAATACAGTGACTTTTCTTTTTCTTACGCCGGGGATTCGCGCGGCCAGCGAAGCTTTTTTGAAGTGCTTTTCCTCTTCTAAGTCAACCAAATCAGTTTCATTCTCATGTAAATCATCGCCGCACTCATCCGGATTTGTTAGGGCAAGCAACTGTTCAACGCCTAGCCGCTCAGTTTTCATTTTTAGAAGAATAGCCGCAGCAAGAACAACCTTGCCGGACAGCCGAAAATTATGCTGTTTTAACTCTCGCAGCACGCGCAGGTATTCCCGGGCCAGCACAGAAACGTCCAAATCCCACGGGTCAATCTTGCCTGCACGAACAAGGTCATAGATAATGGCCTGCCATTTGACATCGTCTCCCTGCAGTATCATATCATAGATTTCCTTAGACATTTCACACCAGACTTAAAAAGAGCAAGCTACCGCTTATTAACATTTCCGCAAGCCAGACGCCTTTGCTCCAGCTCCATATTTTTTGACCGTCGAGGACAGCAAAGGGCAGAAGGTTAAAGATTGCCAGCCCCGCATTGACAAAAGCGCCCGTTTTGAAAACCTCTAACCCAAAAGCCAAAGAAAGAGCTACGAAAAAAAGCGTAAGGATGTTGTTAACTACCGGGCCGGCCAGCCCGATCTTTCCCATTTTTTCTTTGGTTATACTAACGTGTTTCATGACAAAGCCGTTTTTTGTTTCGCGAATCGGCGCAATCATTGTCGCGCCGGGCGCGGCAAAAACAAAGCTGCCCTTTGATATAAGCGACATGCCGATCGCGAGCATCAACCCAAATGGCCACATCCTGAACTCTGCCCAAAGGCCGTATTTTTCTGCTACAAATTTATGGCCTAGCTCGTGCAGCACAAAGGCAAAGCCGACAGCAATCAAGGTTTCTGTAAAAAATCTGAAATTGTAATTGAAACCGCCGGAGAAAATCTCTTTGCGAAAAAGTACTAACGAGAATGCGAAGGCGAGGGCCAGCAGCGCTATTGTAATGTGCTGAATCTCGGTGCGCGATGTTTTGAATCTTGTTGATTTTATCATATTTTAACGCTTACTACGTTCGACCAGCCGTCCTTTGTCATACTAACGCCATAAATGCTGTCAGATTCGGATATTACTGCGTCGTTGTGCGTCACAATTATCACCTGCGCTTTTTGCGAGTATTCTTTCAGCAGCCTCGCAACTCTCTCAGAATTTACCTTGTCGAGTGCGGCGTCAATTTCATCCAGAAGGTAGAACGGTGCAGGCTCGTGCTCCTGGATTGCGAAGATAAACGCCAGCGCAGCAAGGGTTTTCTCACCGCCGGACAGCGATGTCAGGCTTGTCCGCCTGCCTTTCGCATCAATTATTTTTACAAGCACGCCGCCCCCAAACGGATTTTCAGGATTTTCCAATTCAAGGGTTGCGTGGTTTTTGTCGGCAATTTTTGCGTGCAGTTCCATGAATTTTTCAGCAATTTTTTCATATGTGCCGATGAACGCATCTTTCTTTTTCTTTTCGATTTCATCTATAACGCCAAGCACATCATTTTTTTCCGCTTGCAGCTTATTTGTTCTGCTAGCAAGGTTCTCGTACTCCTGCTGAACAGCTTCAAACACTTCCAGCGCGCGCATATTTATAGAACCGAGCGACTGTAGTTTGTCATTTACTGATTTTATTTTCTTTTTTGCGTCTTCAATATTTTTCACTTCTGCAAGCGTAATATCTGTGAAGGGCTCAAATTCCTGTTTCAGGCCGGCAAGCTCAGCTTCGTACTGGGCCTTTTCTATTGCGAAGTTATTTTTTGCCTGCTCTGCCTGCGAAATTTTCAGCATATGCTCGTTGAGCTGGGATTCCGTTTCGCGTAAAAGCGTGCCTGCCTGATTTTTGTTTGCAAATAGTTCTTTTATTTTCGCGTGGAATTTTTCTTCATCAGTTTCTTTGCCGTTTATGTCTTTTTCCAGTTTTTTCAACTGCGACTCTTCATCAACAATTTGTTTTTCAAACTCCTTTTTTTCTTTTTCAAGGTGCTTTAGGTTTTTCTCGATGCGCTCAAGCTCTGGGCGCAGGCTGTTGTCAAGAGCAGCAGTTATCGTGGCAAGCTGTGATTCTACATCAGATTTTTTGGCCAGAAGCTCCTCGATTGCTTTTTTATTACCGCCGAACTGCAGGTCGCGCGCCCGCAGGCTTAGTTCATTTCGCTCCTGCGCTGCGGTTTTTAGTTTTGATTCAATTGAAGTGCGCTCGCTTTCAGCCTCAGCAAGTTTTTTCTGCAAATCAGATTTTTGTTTTTCCAAATCGTCCTGTTTTTTCCGGAGCTTTTCCTTTTCTTTCTCGCCGTAAATTTCTTTTGCAAGGACTGCCTTGCCTTCCAGCTCAGCTTTTTCCCCGCGCAGGCCGGAAATTTTTTCCTGAAGCTTCTCTCGCTCAGCCTGCATTTGTTTAATATTTTTATTTATGACAGAGAGGTCAGCTTCAAGTTTTACGACGAGGCCCTGCATCTCTGTTTGCTCAAAACCTATTCCCGCACCTTTTTCACGGAAGCCGCCGGTTATAGCACCGCTCTGTTCAAACAAATCGCCGTCTAAAGTTACCATTCGGTATTTTCCTACGCCGAGCGATCTTGCAGTTTGTATGCTTTCAACAACAAGCGTGTTCCGGAAAATATATTTGAATAAATTTTTATATTTTGATTCACATGTTATGAGGTTGTGTGCAAGGCCGATCACGCCGGACTTTTTCAGCGTGCTGGCCTCGACCTGCTGGCCCGCAGATATCTTGTCAAGCGGCAGGAAAGTAGCAGTGCCTGCCCGCGCATCTTTCAGGACTTGTAGGCATTTTATCGCAACATCAACAGATTCAGTGACTATATTTTTCATCCGCGCCCCAGCCGCGATTTTCAGGGCTTCTGCGTATTCTTTGTCAACTTTTCCCAGTTCTGCTATAGTTCCAAGCACGCCAGGCATTTTTTTCTTTGCTATTTCCTTGACTGCCTGATCGCGCTGCAGCATTTCTGAGATAGAGCTGGCATGGGCCCGCGCCTTTGCAAACTCTTCTTCTTTTTTGATAAGTTCTTTATGCAGCTCGCCGGTGTCAAGGGCGAGTTTTGAATCCCGGCTGGCCAGCGCGGATATCTCGTCAGATATTTTTTTGAACCTGTTTTTGGCATCCTTCACGTCAGAAAACTTTTCTTCATCCTTTTCTATTTTTTTCAGTTCTTCTTCAGCAGATTTAAGTTCATGCTCGAGAATTTTCATATTTGATTGTATCTGGTAGTAAGCAGTGTTGGCTTTTTCCCGCTCGTCGCTGAGATCTTTAAGTGCTTCATCGAGGCGTTTTGCGTCCTTTTCCAGTTCGGCAAGCTCCGAGTCTGACTCGCCCTTTTTTGATGGCTCTGCGCGTTTTTTTATTAATGTAAGCTCCTTTTCAAGTTCAGTTTTATTTTTTTCATTGTTTTTTATTTTTGTTTCCAGCTCAGCGAGTGCGCCGCTCCAGTCCGCCTTTCTTGCATCTGCCTTCTGCAGCTCCGCGCGCGAGTTTGAAATTAGCAGCCTGCTCTTTTCAGCGGAGACTTTTAGGCCTTCAATTTCTTTTTGCAGGGCCTGCGCTTCTTCGCCGCCTTTTTTTTGGATTTCTTTTTCGAGGCGCTCTATGTTGTTCCTGAACTGGCCGATTTTTTTCTTTGTAATCTCGACTTCGAGCCCAAGGTTGTTTACTGCCTGCTCCTGCTTTTCTATCTCGCTGAGGGTTTTGTTTTTTCTTGTGTTTGTCAAGTCAGTGCGGAGTTTTATCTCCGCGGCCCGCAGTCCTTTCAGCTCGGCCTGCATGCTTCTGTATCTCTCCGCGCCCTTCTTTTCCTCTTCGAGATTTTTCATGTAATTTTCTTTTTCGCGCAGGATTATGCCTGCTTCTTTCAGCTTATCATCAACTTTTGCAAGTTCTGCCAGCGCTTTGTTTTTACGCTCTTCATATACGCCGATGCCAGCCACTTCTTCAACAAGCTGCCTTTTTTCCAGAGGCTTCATTTCTACAAAATGGGCGATGTCGCCCTGCAATATTATGTTGTGGCCTTCCGGATGAACCCTTACGAGGGAAAGAAGTTCCAGCACTTCGCCGCGGGTCGAATTCTTGCTGTTTATTTTATACTGTGTGCCGCCGTCTTTTTTTATTTTTCTTTTGATTTCAATCTGCTTTTCCTGCATCGGAAAAACGCCCGCGGAATTATCTAAATATATCGCCGTATCCGCCTCGCTTGCTGTGTTCGATTTTTTCTTGAAAATTAAATCAGAAAAATTTTCAGCCCTGAGGTCTTTCGATGACATCCGGCCAAGAATGAAGCAAAAGCCGTCCAGCACGTTCGATTTTCCCGAGCCGTTTGGGCCGATTACTGCGTTAAGCCCGGGGCCGAACTGCAGCTGGGTTGTCTTGCCGAATGATTTGAAGCCGCGCAAATTCAGGCCGGATATAAATGTCTTCATTCCCAGCCAGCCCTAGCGAGAGAATGATTAGCAAATGGGCCACGTGAAATTTGTTTCATTACGCTGTTCCTCCAACCGCCACACAATTAAATGGGTGCTTATAAATTTAACTATATTTTAGCTCGGATTAAGCGATGAATTTAAATAATAGGGTTTTTATCTGTATTTAGGAGGGCTGGCCTTGCTAAACCCAATTCATCCGAGAAACAGGAGGCAGAGGAATTTAGAGCGCTTGCAGGCATACGTATCAGGTGCGCTTGCCAGCGGAGTTTCAAAAGGCCGGCTGAAGAAAAGGCTGCTCCAGAGCGGGTGGGGAAGTGATGTTGTTTCAGGCGTTTTGCCGGATACAAAGCCGAGCTTGCCTGCGGTTATTGCCTTGATAGGGCTTGTCGTATTTTTTACAGGGTTAGCAGTATTTGCCGGCGGGCCAAAACTAACTGGGTTTTTTGCAGCCGGCGGGAGCGAGTGGGAAGCGCTAACAGAAATTAATGTAAATTCCAGTGTTCAGTCAGTACAGCATCTCGTAGTTTTTGGCAATTTCAAGCCGCAAAATTGCGCGGATGGCATACTTGTCCAAACTAGCGGCGCACCGATAAATTTCACAACGCAGTTTGAAACCGTGCAGAATAGCCAGTGCGTGAGCGCTGTAGCGAGTTTTAATAATATAATTTATGATCCAGATTCTAACGGAACGTTACAAGCAACATATAAAATTTATTACGGCAAAATTGTGCAGACTGTGACATTTATTCCGCCTACGCCGGAAAATTATCAGATAGTAAATGGCAGCGCCTTTGCAGTCCGCGTGGCGCTAAGCCTGCCAGCAGTCGCGTGGCTCGAGCTTGATGGCGTAAATAAATCTATGACTGGCAATGGTACTGTGTGGTGGTCTGAGGAGAATCAGACCTTTGGCAACCATACGTTTATGGCACATACACAGCTTGCCAGCTCTGAGCAAAGGAGCATAACCACGCAGGCATCTGCTCCGGTTCCGGTTCAAGTGCAGTCACCCCCGCCAATTATTAATATAACTCTGGTTACGCCCACGCCGGCAAACCAATCTACACTGACAAAAAAAGAATTTACAGCTAATGTAACTTTCTCAGATATAGTTTACGGGCCAATGCTAGAACTAATATCTAACAGGACCGGTGTGCCACAGTACCAGAATCTTTCGATGACTGGCGGCAATAAATCATGGATGCGCGATGTTACAAACCTGAACAACGGAGTTTATGAATTTGCAATTTATGCAAATAACACAAAAAGCGAGCCGCGTACAGTCACTGTAAATTATCAGGAGCCGCTGGCACAGCAGACCAAAAGTGCGACAATAACACAGTTCTCCGCAACAAGCCCAGAGTCGGCAGAGTCAGAAGTCCAGATAACTGCGGTCGTGAAAAATTCCGGGCAGGCAGAGATAAAAACAGTTTCAGGGACAGCAAGCATTTACAAGGGGACAGAACTTATGGCGGAGGTTTCCCTTGGCTCAGCAGGCAATATAACAATCGGAAATTCAGCGACACTGGCTGGAAAATGGAAGCCGCAGACCCTTGGAAAATACAAAGCAACTGTTGTTATAAAGTATGATAACGAGGAAGCCAAAGAAGCAGCTTCATTCAGCGTTGGCCTGGCCAATTTGGAAGCCGCACGGACATCAGTGTTCCAGACGCCCGACGGCAAGGCGGAATTTTTGGTAGAGTTAAACAATAAATGGGTTGAAGCGATACCCGTAGTCGCAGAATTCAAGATTAAATTTGGAGGCGCGGTAATCGAGACACTGAAATCAGAAGAAATTTCTGTGCCGCCTAACGGCGCCAAGGCAGCGTCTGTTGTCTGGGACCCGGCTGGCAGGGATGTCAAGTCGCTTGGCGCAGAAATAACAGTAACATATTCTGGCAAGTCTATTACTGCAGTTATTGAGCCGGCAGCAAAGCCGCCTGCTGTCCAGCAAGAGGTCAAAGCTGAGGCAGAACAAGGACAGAAGCAGCAGGAGGAGTTAAAAGCAAACAGCGAACAGGAAAAAGCAACTTCCGGCCTGACTGGCGCGTTCACCGCGATTAAAGCAGCAGACAAGAAGACTGCGGCGGTTGCGATTGCAGTGATTGCCGGCCTGTTTGGGGCGATTTTTTACGCAGTCAGGATGGATTTACTGCCTCAACTTGGAAAGCCAAAGAAACCAGCAGGGCCATGGCAGCAAGCTGCAAAGACTGGTGGCCAGCAGGCCGCTGCACAGCCGGGCAGCAAGGCTGCGTTATACAAGCAGTGGCACGATTATTACGAAGCCTATTACAAAAAATATTACCCGCAGTGGTACGAATATTTAAAGAGGAGCGGGAAGTTATAATATTACTAAATTAAACCGAGTTGTTTAAGTTCTCCGCGGATTGCCGTAGGATCTTCCCCGCCATGCCAGCTGTACTTTGGCCTGACTTGCATCGGGTAGATTTTTTCCAGCTTGTCGTCTATCAGGACTGCTGAGCCTTTGTCTGCAGGCAAGTCGTCTATGTAGCGCTGGATGTCAAAAGTAAGATAGGTGGCTGCAATTTCGTTTAACGCTGATAAGTCTATTTTTGAAGTGACTTTATGTGAGAGCACGATGTCGGCCTGCGTCATCACGTCAGTGTGAATTTTGCCAGGCTGCTGAGTTGCAAGCACGAGTGAGATTCCGGGTTGCCTGCCTTCGCGCAAAATCTGAATCAGCGCGTTAGACGCCAGGGTTTTTCCGGTTCGCGGTAGGAATTCATGCGCTTCATCAATCATCATCCATACAAGCGGCGCTTCCTTTTCAGCGATTACAGATTTTTCTCCAAACAAAAAACCACCCTCGGAAATCAGTTTTACTTCCTCTGCCTTTCGTGCGGCCATGCGCTGCGCGAGGATTTTCTTGCTGACTAAACCAATTACAAGCGCCTTCAGCCGCTCGCCATTTTCAACCTGCGCGTATGCCGAAAGGTCGAGAATTGTTGTTGTGCCGCTTTTTAACAAATCTAAAATTTCTGTGCCAGCCGCTTTGAATATACCCCAGCCGTCTGCGGCTAAAAACTTGTTTTTTAGAATCTGCTTCTCTTTTTTTTCTGCATCTTTGTCTGTTTCTAAAACGTTAATTAGTTCGCCAATTTCGAAAGTTCCCAGGTTTTCTTTAGCCTTTGTTACCGTGCGTTCAAGTAATACGCCAGCATCAGATAATAAATCAATTCCAAAAATTTCCGCCCAGTCGTCAGCAGATATTTCTGATGGCCTGATGGCAAAAGGCAGGTCGCACGGCACGCCTTTTTCTTGGTAAGAATCGAACAGGCCAAACGGAACAAAAATCACTGGGCTCAGGCCTTTGGGAGTCAAGCCCCATTCTTTTAGGATTTTGTCGTCTTTGTAATTTGGGTATTTCATCGTCCAGAAAATCCCCATCGTGTCAAAAATCAGGAATGATAAATTATTTTTTATTTCGTCCGGCAAATCTGCAAGGCCTTCAGCAATTACGGAAATTGTGTAGCTTTTTCCTGTCCCGCGCTTGCCGCTTACTAATATAATATGCGGGCCAGCCACATCAAGATAAACGGGATTTGACAGCGCCTGAATCCGCTCCATCTGCACATAGTGCTTGCCAAGGAAGATTGTTCCTGCTAAACCTAAACGTTCTTTCTCCTTCGGGGACCTGCCCGCGATTATTTCGTATGCCATCGGTGACCGTGATTAGATTTAAAAGCTGAGAATAAAAGCTTTGTCTGTGCCGATAGCCCAAAAGCTGCGCTTTTGTGGAATCGTCACGCTCCGCGTGCCGACGTCGCTTAACCCGGTATAGCGCTGGTCTCGAAAACCAGTCCCGCAAGGGATTGCAGGTTCAAATCTAAGATCCAAGGGGGCGCTGCCCCCTTAGTTCTTAGTCACTTCTGATCCCCCGGTCGCATCGCTACGCGATGCAACTAAGGATTAGCAGTGAAGGAAAATCCTGCCGTCGGCGCTCAATTTTTTCATAATATAGAAATAAGGATTTTTTGATTTCAACCACAAACTATTTAAATGCCCGCAAGTATGTTTAACTTGAGGTAAATTAAAATGGCCGCATGGTTAAGTGAAAAATCAGTAACAGTGTTAGCTGTATTAGTCGCCCTGGTAGCTGTAGGAGCACCTTTGCTTACAGGGAATACGGGAAGGTTGGCAATAGCTACGGGTACCAGTTCTCTGCCATTTGACTTTTCTGTAACAAATGTAAATGTGCCTGAGCCACAGTACTCGTATTACCCTGTCAGGGGCATTACTGCTACTTTCAGGAATACCGGGCCAATAAGCTTTGGCTTTGTAAATTACAAGATGGAAATATCCAGTTCCAAGGGCCATTATTACAGAGACGGTGTTGGAACTGTCACGCTGCCTGCCCGCGGTTCGGCGTCAGCAGAGATGCCAGCGGTGCATGACTTGCCAGCCGGCGAGTATAATGTCAAGGTCACAATAGATTACCTTGGCGAGCACAGCGAGACAGATGAATCAAATAACGCGTTCACAACAAAGCTCGTGATAAAAGGCTGATTTTTTCCATTTTTTGTTTTTTTAAGTCCGATAGAAAGCCCCAGATAGTTTTATAAACAAGTATTTCAAGTGCTGAATGTAATGGCCACATACGAGAAATATATTGCAGCCTTAGCGGCAGTATTTTTGCTGGCCAACATCAGCCATAATTTTTTGGCCGCAGGCAGCGCAACAGTAAAAACGCCGGTTGATTTTTCTATTCAGGCGTTGTATTACCCGAAAATAATGCTGCCGAACACGCATATCACTACGAGGGCAATTTTATCTAACAAGGGCACGCAGTCCGCTTCTTTTGTAACGTATGATTACCGTATTTTTGACGAGCGCGGCGCGGAAGTATACAGGAGTTCCGATGGGTCATACATACAGGTTTTGCCGGCGAGCACGGAGGTTTCAAGATATCTGAGCACGGTGATGTTTCAGAAGGCTGGCAAGTACAGAGTTCGCGTGACTATTGATTCTGAAAAGCGGTTTGATGAGACAGATGAGACTAATAATATATATGAAACAACAATAACAGTTACAGATTCTTTGCCGAAGTGATAGAAATGGAAAAACATAAAAAAACCAAAATAGCCGCTTTGTTTCTGATAGTTCCGATAATTTTCCTCTGGCCGCTGTCCATTGCAACGTTACAAGAGTCAGATCTATCTTTTTTTGCGAAGGGCAAGGATGATTCTGGTGTAGGTTCATCCTCGTCCGGGTCCTCTGGACCGTCAGCACCATCTTCCCCAGCCATAGCTTCTGAGCCATCAGCACCGGCCTCGCCGTTAGAATCAGCATCTTCTGATACCAGTGAGGCAGAAAGCAGTTCCGCATCCTCGGGGCAGGCAGAATCTTCAGGCGGGAAGGCAGGCAAGGAAAAATCAGAATCTGGCGGTGAAGCGCAGTTAACACCTTCCGAGGAAAAAACAGAAGCCAAGGAAGAAAAAGTTAAAGAGGAAAAAGTAAAAGAGACCAAGGAAGAATCAGCAGAAGCAAAGGAGGAGAAAAAATCCGAAGCGCGCGAGAGCGCAGTCATGGGGCCGGCCGCAAATGAAATTGCAACTGTCAACGAAGTTGCTGCCGAAGTTGTGGCGACAGACCCCGGTGTTACACCTGACTCTCCAGTTTACAAATTAGAAATAGCTGCAGAACAGATACAGGACTCTGCAGTGAATAATCCTGAAAAGAAGGCGGAAGTAGCCGCCGAACGCGCAGAGGAGCGGCTGGCCGAAGCAAAAGCAGTTGAGGAAAAAGGAGACTACAAATCAACAGGGGTTGCGCTGGAAAAAGCGCAGGAGAGCGTAGAGGCAATCTCGCGGGCCGTGGATGCAGTTCCAAAGAGCGAGGAAAAAATTGAGGCTGCAAATAAAATAGAAAAACACGCGCTTCAGCTCGAGGACTATGCTGAGAGCGTAAAAGATAAGCTAGAGGAAAAAGTAAAATCCGGCGATGCGCCGCCCGAAGCGGTTGATGCTTTGGACAGTGTAAAAGAGCTTGAGGCCGCAGCAGTCGAGGCGCAATACAGAGCCGAAAAAACAAAAGATAAAATTGCAGACAAAATAAGGGAAGAGCAGGGCGTTACAAAACAGGAG
Source organism: Nanobdellati archaeon (assembly GCA_016182015.1). Classification (GTDB taxonomy): domain Archaea; phylum Nanobdellota; class Nanobdellia; order UBA10117; family UBA10117; genus JACOYC01. Next base: position 82,485 of record JACOYC010000012.1, read on the forward strand.
GCAGAGCTGATCGTCGAGCAGAAATCCGATGAGTCCGGGCTTACAGAACTGCAAAAGGAAAAAGTTGCGGATGATTTTGAAAAAATCCGCGAGAAAATAGAAAAACTTGACGAGCGCGCGGGCGCAGTTGAGGAAGCCAAAAATGAGAAGCCTGCCGAAAAAACAAAGGAAGCGATTTCTGATAATTTTGATGATTTGAAAACTGTGCTGAAGGATACAAAAGACTCGCTGAAGGATGTTGCTGAGGAGCGCATCCCTGAAATCGAGCAGCAGTTTGCGGAAATAGATTCGAAAGTAAAGAGTGCTGAGGAAAAGAGCAGCAAGGATGCTGGCGAGAAGCCTGCTGAAGAGGTTAGCGCTCAGCTGGCCAGCGATTTCTCCGAGATGAAAAATAAAGTTGGCATAGCAGAGGAAGAAATAACAAAAGCTGCAGATGCAGAAATTTCAGTGCAGTTTGGCGAAGTTAACGATAAAATAGAAAAAGCAGAAAAGAAGGCGAAAGAGACTGCAGAGGAAGATGAGAAGGCGCAGATAGAGCAACAGTTTTCAAAATTAAAAGACGAAGTCGATAAAGCCGAGAAAAAAATCAAAGGTAAAGAAACGGCCCTGCAGGAAGAAGCAGCGATAGCTGTTGAAACAAATTTTAATGAGATTAACAATAAAATTGAGACTGTAGAGGCCAACGTTGAAGAAATAAAATCTGCAGACGCTGAGGTTGCATCTGAATTTGCAGGCCTTAAAGACGCGGTTGAGCAGGCCGAAGGTGCAGTTGCTGAAGCGGCCAAGCCGGAAGACAGGGGCAAGGTTGCATCTGAATTTGAAAAAATAAAAAAAGAAGTTGAAGATGCCGAGAAAAAAACTGGCGAGGCAGCCGGAGAAAAAACATCTGAGGAAATAAAATCTGAAATCGCAAAAGAGTTCGATGATGTAAGCAAAAAGATAGATGAAGCAGAGCACAGCATAAAAGCGGCCAAGTCGGCATAAAAGCGGCCAAGCCGGCAACGGCTGAAATTGCAAAGGAATTTGACGAGCTGAAAGGCAAGGCTGATAAGGCTGAGGAAAAAGTAAAAACCGAGAAAGCGGCAGACGTAGAGCTTAAAAAAGAATTCGAAGAGCTGGTGATAAAGTCATCAGAAGCTGAAGAAAAAATAAATGAAAAAAAATTAGAAAAGGCGGAAATTAAAAATAATTTTGATAAAGCTAAGGATGAAATAATTAATATTGAACGCAGTGTCCAGGCTGAACTTGTACCGGAAACTGTGGCTGTGCCGGAGGTTCCGGATGTTGTTGCTGACCTAATCGAGGAAGCAAAAACGCAGCTGCAGGTATCAGAAAGTGCTTTTGAAACCAAGCAGGCAGGCAAGGCCTACAAAGAGCTCAAGGGCGCAGAATTTATGGCAAACAGCGCAGAAAAAGTTTTGGATTCGTTGTCCGGTGATTTTGAAATAAAGGAAAAAGCAGAGAAGATAGAAAAGTCCGCGGAGAAAGCCGACAGGGATGCGGAAAAAGAGGTGAAGGAGCGCGTTGATGATATAAAAGAGAAACTTAGCAAGGCCGAGGAAAAGGCGGTAGAAGTGGCAGAGCCGAAAGACAAGGCAGACCTAGCCAAGGAATTTAAAGAAACAAGGGACAGGCTTGACGGAGCCGAGAAAAAAATCAAAGATGATGTCCGCAACAAGCCGGCCGAAGAGGCTGGCCCAGAAGTCGCGGCCGAGCTTGCAGATGTAAAAGATAAAATTGACAAAGTGGAAGAAAAAGCCAGAGAAAAAATCAAAGGCAAGGAAATTGATGACGTAGTGCAGGAGCTGGCCAGCGCAAAAGACAAGGCAGACAAGGCGGAAGACAAGATAATAGAAAAGGCGGCCAGAGCTGAAGAAAATAAGGACAAGGTTGACAAGGCGTTTAAAGAAATTGAGACGCCGCTGTCTGTGACTGACGTTTTGAACGAGCTTAGCAAGGTAAAAAGAGACGCTGACGAAGACAAGGCCAAGAGAATAAAAGACGCAGAGGATTTTTCAGTTGATTATGAAGCTGCAAAGGAAAAGCTGGACAAAGAACATCCGGGCAAAAAAGATGCCTTTGAGAAAGAGTACGCGCAGTCCAAGAAAGTCCTTGAGATAAATGAGAAGCTTGATGCGGATAATGCAAAAGAACTGAAGGAGCTGCGGGAAGACCTGAAGGCAGAGACAAAGGACGAAGCAAAAGCAGAGAAAGAGGCAGAAAAGCTGCTTAAGAAAAGCGCTGCAGATGAGTTCCGCAAGGCATACGGCGAAGAGTTTTTGCCGCCAGGCATCAGCCTGAAACACGAGGGCGACAAGGAAAATGGCAAGCTGGATGAAAAGTTCGAAGCAAAAGAGGCAGGCCATGTTAAAGGGTACAAATACAAGGATGATGCTGCTACCGGCTATGAATATGAGTTTACTTCTGACGGATATAAATTCAAGACGCCGCGCGGCAATGAATATGAAGTGAAGTACGACTCGGATTTTGTGCCGCCAGATGGATATGAAACCGGAAATGAAATGCATAAGTTCAAAGCCAAAACCCTGAAGGGCAAGGCAGAATATATATTTGTGCCGACTGGATACAAGGTAAAAACAAAAAGCAAGGAAAAGGCAGGCGCCTACGATGTTGGTGAATATGAAGTGAACGGCGGCGGCAAGATAAAAATAAGGCCGACTGGTTACTCACTTGAGAAAGACGGAAAAGTGAAAGCAGAAAAAGAGAAGGCAGTAAAGGAAAAGAAGGAGAAAGTAAAGAGCGAGAAGAAAGAGAAAGATGAGAAAGCGAAGGAGGAGCGCGTAGCAAAGGAGAAGAAAATTAAACTAGAGAAGGAAGCCAAAATTAAGGCGGTAAAAGAAAAATCAGAAACTGCAAAAGAAAAGAAAGAGCGCGAAGTGAAGGAGAAAAAAGTAAAAGGAGAAAATGAAAAGAGGGATAAGAAGCTAAAAGAGGAAAAAATAAAGAAAGAGAAGGAAGATAAAGACAAGAAAGAAAAAGAAGTGAAAGAAAAGAAGGCCAAGAAAGAAAAAGAAGAAAAAAAGGTGAAGGAAGAAAAGATAGTCAAGTACAAATATAATCCAAAATCAAAGAAATATGTTTCGGCAGGCGGGCGCGTGTTTGTGCCGCCGCAGGGGGCAAGCCTGCATGAGCAAGCCAAGTACCTGCCAGATAAAAACGTATATGAACTTAAGGTAAACGGCGATGTTTGGACTTACGATCCTGTTACAGATGCATGGACATCGAAAAGCGGCGAGGCTGATCAGGACGTTACGCCGGCGATTTTAGTTGATTTCGGAGTTGACGATGTTAGCAGGCCGGGCGTGACTTCGCCGCAGGCCGCGACAGCTTCTGTTAAGAACATTGGCACTGCCACAGCTACAGCAGTACATTACAAGTACGAAATAGTCGCAGCTAACGGCGCAGTAAAGTATTCAACAACCGGCGATATAACTGCGGTGCCATCTGACAGCTCAGTGCTTGTAAGGACTGCAACAGATTCTGGACTAAGCCCCGGGGCATACAAGCTTAAGTTCACAGTGGACTCTGACGGCAAGTTTGACGAAGGCGACGAAAACGATAACGTCTTTGAGAAGGAGCTGATTGTGGCCTAAGAAAAGGTTAAATAGTGCGCAGCGGTAGTTGGTTAATTGAAAATGGCCACATACGAAAAAATATCGGCAGTGCTGGCAATATTTTTAGTAATAGGAATTGCCGGCTACTCATTTTACGGCAACTCAACGCAGGGCGCGGCCGCAGCAGGCTATTACGAGTTTTCCATCAAAAGTCTTGACTTCCCGGAGAAGATAACTAAGGATAATCCGTTCAAGGCGAACGCGACCTTTGTGAATTCCGGCACGCTGACCGCCTCGTTTGTTGCATACGACTATGAAATTTTTGATTCCCGCGGGGCGTATGCATACCGCAGCAGAATTGCAGAAGCTGCAGCCAGCAGTCTACTTAACAAATGGCACTTACTTTGTCAGGCTGACATTAGATTCAGAAAATCATTTTAGCGAGGATAATAAATCAGATAATAAAATTGTGACAAACATACGAGTATACTAGGAGTATACTGGCAGTATACTTGAGATGATACGAATTGTTTAGCTGTGCGCTTTCTAAAGAGTAAAAAGCTTTTTAAATAACACAATTCATGTTAAACATAACGCGGAACAAGTTCCGCGGATTTGCTCACGGAGTTCGCAAATGGCCACAAATGAAGGTTTAGTTACAATTATAGCCGTGCTTGCAGTCCTTGTGTCTGTCGGGCTTGGTTCTGTTTCTGAAGGCGTGTCGGGGAGCGCGGTTGCAGATATTTCAGAGCTCTCTGTTAAATCTATTTCTATTCAGCCGCAGGCATATGCCGGCCAGACGATACGCGGGACAGCAATTTTTTCCAACACCGGAGGTTTGAGCGCGAGCTTTGTCCAATACAAATACGAATGGATAAATGAATATGGGAATGCACTTTTTACAACAAGCGATAAACTCGCGTTGATTGCAGGCCGCGATACCGATGTTACTCTGAAGGATGTTGAAGGCCTGCCGGCAGGCAAGTATGCAGTCCGCATCACAGTTGACCATCTGAAGGAATTTTCTGAACTTGATGAAACTAATAATGTTTATGAAACAAGTGTGACGGTATTATGAAACAGGCAACAATTGCATGGATCGCGATAGCTGTTTTCCTTGGCGCGTTTGGCGGGCCATTGCTGACCGGCCAGCACAGCGCCAGCACAGCAGTAAGCCCGCTTGACTTTTCGGTTAAATCCGTAACTTACTCAGACACAAAGGCAGGCCTGCCGTTTACAGCAACAATTGTTTTTTCAAACTCAGGTTCGATAAGCGCGAGCTATGCAAAATATAATTATGAAGTCTTTGGCGAATTTGGAAATTTGTTTTACTCAAATACTGATTATGTGCAAGTCCTGCCAGTCGGCGGGGACGCAACAGTAACAACGCCAGCTTATGTTACGATGCCAGCAGGCAAGTACACAGTTCGCGTAACGATAGACAGCGACAAAAATTTTGACGAACTGGATGAGACAAATAATAAGTGGGAAGAAAGCTTGGTGATTAAATAGGCCTTTAGTTTTTTATTTAGTTTTTTTGGCACGTTAGTATGTAACCGCAAGCTATATAAATAGTCTTTTACATATAAATATAAAATGGCCACACATGTCGATAGTAAAGCTTTAGCAGGAATAGCCGTATTTATCGCGCTTGCAGCGTTTGCCAGCCCATATTTGACTGGTAATGTAGCAGCAACAGTTGACAATCTGGATTTGGTTGCTTCTGATGTGACTGTGCCAGCCAGAATACTGGCCAGCGTTGAGTTCCAGCCGACATTCAAAGTCAGTAATGTGGGCACTGCCGGCATAAGCTCGACAATTTACAAATACGAAATCCTGCGTGGCACGCAACTTTTTACGAGTTCGACAGAAACATTTACTATAATTGGCGGCCGAGAGCAAATAGTGGAACTGCCGAGGAATATATACCTGCCAGCAGGCACGTACACGCTCAGAGTAACCGTTGACCCGTACAACTATTATGCTGAAGTAAGCGAGGCTAATAATGTCGCACAGACTGAGTTTACAGTTGTTTAAAATGACAAATGTAAAAGCCCTAGCGATAATAGTTTCGCTGCTGGTTTTTACAATTGCTGTTGCGCCGAATATAACTGGTTTTGTCACTGCAGTCGATTCTGGCGGATGCAGGGGCGTGCCAACTTTGACATTAGATCCCAACCCAGTGCAGGCCGGCAAGATAGCAACTGCCAGGGTGTCTGGCCTGATGGACTGCAATGGCAAGACTGTTGATTTGAAGCTGGACAGCTGCTTTGGTGCAAAGCTTGGCTCGTTCAGATGCGTTGATAAATTTTGCACTTCCACTTTTCCGGTAAAACTTAGCGCGCCAAAGGACTATTTGATTGCAGCCTGCATTGACAAGAACGGCAACGGATATTTGTATGATGCAGGCGAACGCGCAGCATCGCTTTTCAAGGTGCGCTCGATGCCGGATGTTTATGTAAACAAGATTTCATTCCTGCCAGCAGACCCGAGGAGGGGCCAGCAGGTTATTCCAGTAATCAGCGTCGGAAACCGCGGCTCAGCTTCCGCATATTTCTTTAACCTGCGCGTGACCCTTTCCCAAAAGGACAGCAATAACAGGGATGCAACAATTACCTCGTGGGAAAACAATGTTCAGGTTGATGCGAACAGCGTGAAGGACTTCAGGGCGCCAGGCTACTCTTTGAGTCCGGGCGATTATAAGGTTACGGTAGAGCTGGACAGGCTGGACTACATAGTTGAGCTGAACGAGCGCGATAATAATGCAAATGCCAAGCTGAAGGTTTATCCATAATTGCGGCAGCGTTGCAAAAGCCTTAAAACTCTTCTCTTTCTGATTTTTATATGGCAAAATCAGTGTTAGCCGCCGCCCCGCAAAATAAATTTGAGTTATTAGACTGTCTTAGTAGACTGCCGTTAGGAATACCTGAAGAGATACCTTGGAACAAGAAAAAGACCAAGCTATTGGAAGAAAAAGTTGATGAAGTAGTTGGGCATGCTATGCGAATCATGGGCAGATATCTGGACTTGCCGGCCGGCGACAATTCAAGGGAGTATTACGGGCCAGACGTTATTCGATTGAGACAGGCGCATGCAGAATACCAAAAAAATAAGAACAACACCACATTAGTAAAAGTTGCAGAAGCACTGAGCTGCATGGCAGCATCTATTCGATGGGATTGATTATTCGGCCTCAATAAGCTTGATTTTCAGAAATTTCTCTAGCTTCCTTGCCAGCCCCAAATCCAAGCGCTTGCCTTGTTCTGCAGCTTGAATGACTGGCAGTTTTTCGCTTAATCTGTTCGCGAGTTCTTCCTGCTTTAAACCCATTTGCTGCCTTGCCGAGGAAATTATTTTTCCGAAATTTTCGGTTACTGTTTCGCCGGATTCCGGCGCAATGTATTGCAGGACTGGCTGCCTTGCCGCAGGCCTTGGCTGTTCGATAATCTTGCCCGTGGAAGAACAGGGAGCGCAGACATTTAGAGCTACGCTGTCAACACTTGCTTTCACGGTTGCGCGGGCAGAGCCGCAGATTTCGCAATCAATGGGCATTACCTAATTATTATAAACCCCAAAGATATAAAGTTTTCTATAACAAAAACTAGCTACGGCTAGTTTTTGAATGCTCAATCACAGGTGATTTCACATGGGACTCAAATCCAAATTCTGTGCAAGGTGCGGAAAAGAGACCGGCAAGCTAGCTGATGGTATCTGTGTCGAGTGCAGGCTTGGCGGGTCAGATATAATAGTGCCGAAGCGCGCGGTGCTTGTGGCCTGCAAGTCGTGCGGTTCTGTGGACTTTGAGGGCATCTGGATAAAAAGCGACGAGCCAGACGAAACACATTTTGAGAACAATCTGATTAAAAAAATACGTGTTCCGGAAAACACAGAACTCGAATCCGTGAAAATCTCTGAGCGCAATAACATATTTGGGAAAATTGCAGTCACATTTTCGTTTGCAGGCCGGCAGTTTACACAAATATTTCCAGTTCAGTTCGAGAAAAAACTGGTCGTGTGCCCGGAGTGCTCGATGCACAGGCGCAAGGAATATGTTGCGACAATCCAGCTGCGCGACAAGCCAGAGAATGTCAGAAAAATGATGGAAAATATGCGGGGATTTGAGACAAATATTCTGAAGACCGAGGGGCAGAAGCGCGGTATTGATATTTATTTCACAAACAAGGAAGCGGCAAAGCATGCCGCGGCAGAGATGAGAAAAGAATTTAATCTGTTCATGAAGCAGTCCGGGCAGGCCTACTCATGGGATAAGCAGAAGAACAGGCCGAAGTATAAGCTCGTAATTCTGCTGAGGGCGAGGGAATAGTTTTTAAATCGTGTTTAACAGCTTAATATAAAATGTTCAAACCACGCCCGCGTTTTCAGCAGAACAGAAGGCCTAATCGGGGCCAGCAAAACCAATCGGGCGAGCAGCAGGTATTCAGGGTAAGGCTGCCGCGAGGGAAAGAAGTTTTGGGAATTGTTGAAATGCGCCTCGGATTTGGCCACTCCCGAGTCAGATGTGTGGATGGCAAAACCAGAATCTGCCGCGTTCCCGGCGCATTGAAACGCCAGTTGTGGGTCAGGCCAGATTCTATTGTGCTGATCGAGCCTTGGGAGTATGAGGGCGACAAAAAGGGAGATATAATTTACAAATACACAGACAACCAGGCCAGGTGGCTGAAAGAGCAGGGTCATTTGAAGGTGCTGTTTGAGCAGAAGGAATTTGCATAACAATATAGAAAGATTTAAAAATCCGTTTATACTTATTTTTGTATGACACATTCAGATTTAGAGCGTAGAATTAGGGCTGGCGAAACATTAGCGCCAGACGAAGTGTTAGATGTTTGGGATGATGTAAAATGCGGACTTAGAAAGCAGTTTCCACACGGGACTAGACCTAATAATTATAGTTTTTTAAGAGATAGGCAGCATCGGCGTTGGATACTTCAAAAGTTTATTTCAAATTGTTTGCGCGATAAAGGCAGACACCCCGAACAAAATGACTACAAAGATGCAAGACTGAATGGTTTGTTAGGTCATTATTTAAACAGTTCATCGTATGATGCGGCAGTGTTTGCAGGTTTTACAAATCCAGAAAATGTTGTGTATTATGATGTAGTTTTAGATAAGATGCCATGGCTTGCCATTCGTTTGCCTCAGAAGTTCTGGCTGGTTCGAGAAACAAGGACAAAAGGAACAAAATGGGCGGTAAGGGTTTTGCGAAAGCTTGGCAAAACGCCGGAAGAAATTGAATGGCGCGACATAGAGCAGTTAATTGGCCATGTACGCGTAACGCAAAAAACACGCTTGACGTTACCTGAGTTATTAGATGAAGCAGGCTATAAAATAAGCCCTGCAAAAATGCAAAAAGCGCCAAATAGTTACTGGCGCGAGCCGGAAAACAGGAGAGCGTATATTTTGCACAGAAAAGAGGAGCTAGGCAGACCACCACGCAGCAGGGAAGTTCCGTCAAGCCTGCTTAGGGCTGCTGGCAGTTATGAATGTTTGCTTGCAGAGGCAGGCTTATTAACATCAGAAGCGAAAAGTGAGTAATATGCAATTCATTGATGAGATTCTGGTTCCGAGGACAAGGGTTGCTGTAGTTATAGGCCCAAAAGGCGCGACAAAGGTTACCCTGGAACAGCTTGGCAACGTAAAAATTACTGTGAAAAATAATTTGGTAGAAGTTGAAGGCACTGACGCTTTGGAAGTAATGATTGCTAAGAATGTGGTTGATGCGGTCGGCCGCGGATTTTCGCCAGAGTCTGCAAAACTTTTATTCAAAGAAGATTATGCCTACGAAAAACTCTCGCTGCCGGACTACGGACACAAAAAACAAAGCCACCAGCAGCGCGTCCGTGGCGTAGTGATTGGAGCAAACGGCAAAGCAAAAAATCTGATCGCGCGGGAGACCGGCGCTGAAATTGTGGTGCAGGGCAAGACTGTTGCGATCCTAGGAAAGTACGATGCTGTCGAAAAGGCAAGGCAGGCCGTTGAGATGCTGCTTACGGGAAGACGGCATGCCACGGTTTATAGGTTCCTGAGCGGAGGCAAGGGTTCCGCGAGGCCCAGCCAAGAAGAGCTCGGCTTGGGTTTAGAGCGGTAATAAATACATAAATTTTATACATAATAATATATAAAAACATATATCTAATATATAAATTTATATGTATGCGTCTCTATAAAAATTGATATTGGCGACGTATACCGATTTTCAAGCGAAAGCATTTTAAAGCCTGCTAACTAAACCAATTTCTTATGGTTGATAAGCCAATCGTAAATAATAACAACGACCTTAGATCGATCTCTCCAGCCGAGTTTTTCGAGAAAAACCGCCATTTGTTAGGTTTCGATAATCCAATCAAGGCCCTTTTAACAAGCGTAAAAGAGGCAGTAGATAATTCTCTAGACGCCTGCGAAGGCCACAAGATACTGCCAGAGATTTTTATCCAAATCCAGAAGCTCGGTGAAACAAGATTCAAGATGATTGTGGAGGACAACGGCCCAGGCATTTTAAAAGAACACGTGGCTAAGGCGTTTGGAAAACTCTTGTACGGCTCAAAGTTCCAGACTTTCGGCGGCAAGCAAGGCCGCGGCCAGCAGGGCATCGGCATCTCGGCCTCTGTGATGTATGGCCAGCTCACGACCGGCAAGCCTGCAAGAATAATAACAAGAACCAAGGGTCAGAAAAACGCATTAGTTCAAGAGCTGAAAATAGACATCAAGACAAACGAGCCACAAATCATAACAGAGGCATCAATTGAGTGGAAGCACGAACACGGAACTCGCGTGGAAATTGAACTAGAAGCAAAATACATGGAGAAGAAAGCCTCAGTTGTAGAATATGTCCGCCAGACCGCGGTCGTGAACCCGCACGCAAAAATCACATACATCGATCCGGAAGGCCAGAAAACTGTTTTCGACCGTGTGGTTGAAAAGCTGCCAAAAGAAGCTGAGTTCATCAAGCCGCACCCATACGGCGTTGAGCTCGGCGTTTTGCTAAGGATGCTAAAAGAAACTTCAACAAGGGCGCTAAATTCATTCCTGACAACGGAGTTTGACAAGGTCGGCTCGACAACAGCGGAGGAGATTCTAAAAACATCCGGCCTTGACCCGAAGATAATGCCCAAACTCTTGTCAGTCGAGCAAGCGGATAAATTAATCAAGGCGATGCACGGGTGCAAAATAATGTCTCCGACTACGACGTGCTTATCGCCAATCGGCGACGAGAATTTGAAAAAGGCGTTGGAAGCAGAGTATGACTTGGAATTTGCTTTTGCAGTTACAAGACCGCCATCGGTTTACCGCGGAAATCCATTTTTAATAGAAGTTGCAATCGGCTACGGCGGCGAACTGCCGGCAGACCAGCCAGTAAAATTAATCCGATTTGCAAACCGCGTCCCACTTTTATACCAGCAGGGCGCGTGCGCGCTGACGAAGTCAATTACAAGCGTTGATTGGAAGAACTATGGTCTGCAGCAGAGCGGCCAGAACGTGCCGAACGGGCCGGCCATCATTCTCGTGCACATGGCGTCGGTCTGGGCGCCGTTCACTTCAGAATCAAAGGAAGCGGTTGCACATTATCCCGAAATTATAAAGGAAGCAAAATTAGCCTTGCAGGAAGCTGGCAGGCAACTGCAATTATACGTCGGCAAGAAGCAAAAGAAACAGCTTGCAGTCCGCAAGGCAGACATGTTCAAGCTATATGCTATCGAGCTGTCCGAGGCACTCTCAGCATTGACAGGCAAGCCAAAAGAGCCAATCCACAAACAATTAAATAAACTCACCGAAGAAATGCTGAAACTCGGCGCAATCGAGGAAGAGGAAGCAAAGTCCGCAGAAGAAAAAGCAAGAACGCCCAAGAGAAAGCTCGGGGCGTTCAAAGGAGTAGACGAGGAGTAACATGGGTGCGGTAAAAGGAAAATCAAAACAGGAAGTCCTGAAAGCATTGGAAGAAGAGGCGAAGCAGGTAGTAGAAGCGATTGAGAAGATGAAGAACCCCGCCGTGAAGATTCCGCTGCGTGCGCTGACTAATGTTTATTTTGATGCAAAACAGAGAATGATTAAGCTCGGCGACAAAACCGGCTCAAGAACTTTCTACAACGTTAACCAAGCGAAAAAATTCATGCAGACAATGCTTGTCGCCGCGCAAATCAAGAGTTTGATTTTGCAAAACTCGCCGACGCTTGATACAAGGCAGTTATTTTATCTTCTGAGGGGCACGATGCCAAATTCTGAAGAGGATAAGTTTGATGACCAAGACGAGTCAGACGCAATAATTGAAGATGTTGAAGTCATAATTGACGCTTTAAGAGAAGAACTTGGTTTGATTGCAGTCCCGAAGGGTGTGATTGCCGGCCCGCTAGTCATAGAGGACGTTGCTTCTGGCGATATAATTGATTATACAAAGATGGGCGCGGCTGGCGGCGCAATTCCAGCATCTGTCGAGCCCGAGAATTTTAGATTCAAGAAATGCACTGCAGATTATATTTTGGTTGTAGAAAAATATGCGGTTTGGAACTTGCTAAACCAGCAGAGATACTGGGAGAAAAACAACTGCATACTGATGACTGGCAAGGGCCAGCCTGCCCGTGCCGAAAGACGTCTGTTAGCTCGTTTCGAGAAAGAGCTGAAACTGCCGATCTACGTTTTCTGCGACATGGACGTTTATGGGTATTACATTTACTCGGTTTACAAACAAGGCTCGATAAACTTAGCATTCTTCTCGGAGAAGGCAGCAGCGCCATCCGCAAAATATATTGGCTTCAACGTGGATGACTACAAGAATTTCAAGCTGCCCAAGACTGCACTGATTAAGATGAACGATGATGATTTGAAAAGAATCAAGGAAGTCAAGGCATACGACTGGTTTAAGTCGAAAGAGTGGCAGGCCGAGCTGGACAAGCTGGCTGCATTCGGCTACACAATCGAGTCAGACGCCCTCGTTGCAAAGTCAATTGACTTCACATCTAAGACTTACCTGCCAGAAAAGATTAAGAAGAAGGAGTGGCTGGACTAAGAATTAACTAATAATATAATTTGTAAACCAAAATTGTCTAGCTAAAATTATAATAAACCAAGCCAATATTATTAAAACAGTCATACTTATTAAATACCTTGCTGTTTTTGGGACTATCACCCGTAATACGTCGCCCCCAAACTTGGTGCCCATGGCCGCGATTAAAGTACGTACAGTGTTAAAAAATAACAAAATATACCATGTTAGATAAAACCAATCTAGTGGTGCTGCATTTTGCCACGGCCAAAAAATGGTATAAATTATTGACATTAATAAAACAAAGCTGGTCGCCAAAAGGAATGGCACAGATATTGTTATAAAACCAATTGCTAATATTAAAAATGTTTTATCAAATGAATCTAATTCTTCCCATGCCCGGAAGTATCGTCTGTCATAGATGTAGCGTACAATGAAAATTATCACTCCAGTAAGAATTGTCATAATTATAACTTCTTTAAGGAATGTTGGCAGTTTACTAAAACTGGTCGTAGCAATTAGTTCTAATAGTTCAGTTGGCATTTTTTAGTTTTTGTTATTACGTTAATCTTAAAAGAGTTATGTTAGATAAGGTAGCTAAGAAAGGGTGGCAGGAATGGTACAGTAATATAAAATGGCCCGCATAGGACTTGTTTAATAGGTAAGTTTTTAAAGAATGGTCGTGTAAAAACAATATGAAAAAAGAACTGATATTATGTTTGGCTGCGGGCGCATGCGTTGGATTAGTGATTGGTTTTGTACTTTGGAACCAACAGATACAAAGTAGTTCGACTACGCCCGAAAAAACAGAAACTTTTAGGGTGGACCTCCATTCAATCGAACTGGGAATGGAAGGTGGAACACCAAGTTTTTATGCTTTTGAATGCAAAAATATGTACGAAAAGATTTATGGGCAGAACAAGGATAACGTTAAAGAGTGTTATATAACTTCCGCGAGGGCAGGAACTAACATCCTTTTGCAAGAAGTAGAGTGTAAGTGCTGGCTCACACACTAAATAGTTGTTGGATTAATCACATAGTATACATACTTCTCCAAACATGCTGGCATTTAGTGCACTTGTAGAATTCTGTTTCAGGCTCATCCGCGTATGCAATCTGCTGGCTCTTGAAGAAGGCAGTCTTGTTGCCGCATTTCGGGCATCTCTTTTGGACTGTAGCCATCGTTTCGATTGCCTGCTCCTGTGATTTTATTTCAGATTTGTGTTTAATCTGCTCTGAAAACTCGAGCTTTCCCTCTACCAGCGCGCCGCAGTTCATACATGTCTTATGGGCGCTCAGCTTTAGTAACGCCTTGCAGGTCGGGCAGAACATGAAATACCCTTAAGTAATTACTTTTTAACTATTGTGATGCGCCGCAAGTATTTTAAATCAATTAAGAAACTCACAATCATGCTCCCGTCGTCTAGCCCGGTCAAGGATGCTAGCCTTTCGGTACAGCCCCTTTCTTTCCAAAGAAAGGTGCTCTACGAAACCGCCAAAGAAAACAGTGGGTTCTACAAACCCACAAAACACAAAAGCGATTTCATAGAAGAAAGCTGGTGGCGCGAGTTCAAACAAAGCGAAACTAGTTTCGCTAGTTTCCTTGTTAGGAAATCTCGCCGGGAGCATTAATTACTTTCTTAAAATTTTGAGTGGGCCCAAGCGGATTTCCAAAGCCTCGAAGAGGCGTGGCACAGCCGAATCGCAATTTGGTTGTGTCTTTGAACCGCTGACCTGTCGTGGACTCAGTTCTTCCCCACCATTACGGGAAGCGCCATATAAGACGACCGCTCCACCGGACTAAGCTATGGGCCCGTTAGAGCTTGGCAGTTAGAGGTTTTAAAAGTTTTATAGGCGCCCGAGGAAGGAATCGAACCTTCAACCTTTCGATGTCTATCAAAGCGATAACAGTCGAACGCTCTACCGTTGAGCTACTCGGGCATGCTTTAAACTGCCCAAAACGATTTATAAATACTTCTCACATCTATTACTCATGTTAAAACAAGCTGCAGAATTCATAAAAGAATGCAAGCCAGCCAGCATAGCCATAGTTTATCACAAGGCCTGCGGGGATGGCATTGCGGCTGCAGCAATTGTGGCAAGGACTATCGAGAAATTAAAAGGAAAACTGCCAAAAATAATTTCCTACGCATACAATGAAGATTTTAAGAAATTATCAAAAGAGTTATCAAAGTATAAGTTTGCAATCTTTGTCGACTTAGCAATAGACAGAAACAAAGATGAACTAATTACCCTATCAAAGTCAGCAAAAGTTCTGATAGTTGATCACCACGAGCTAACGAACAATTTAAATAAGTTTGGAATCCTGCATGTCCACCCGAAATTCTTCTGGCAGGGCAATTCATCAAAATATGTGGGCGCAAAACTGGCGTATGATATCTGCGCCGAAGTTGCAGACATAAGTGATATGTGCTGGCTTGCTGGCGTTGGCTTAGTGCATGATGTCGGATCCGAGGATTTTAAGGAGTTCATGAATCAAATTTATAGAAAATTTCCAGAATTAAAAGAAGGCAAAAATATCTACGGCTTTGAATCAAGATTAGGGCAAATTGTTTCTGTTATAACTGCCGCGAGCTACGGCCCGCAGGCGGAAAAGTCGGCAGTCAAGCTCTGTATCGAGGCAAAAGATCCGATGGCGATACTAGAAAGCAAATACGCAGAAGCAAGATTGCTGATGCATTTGAAAGCAGATATAAATAAAGAGATTAATTATTATGTGAAGAATTGGCGGACAAAGGCAAAAATGTTTAAAGACATAAATCTGGCACTCTATCGGATAAATTCAAAACATAACATTGGCAGCGCGGTTTCCACAATTCTCTCGCTGAAAAATCCAGAAGTGATATTTGTTGTGTACAAAAAAATTGGCAGCATAATAAAAATTAGCACAAGAAACCAAACCAAAAGAATTAACTGCGATGAGCTAACAAAAAAATTGGCCGCAAATCTGACAAACGGCGTCGGTGGTGGCCACATTCCAGCAGCAGGCAGTTCATTTGCTGCGAAGGATTTGAAGAAGTTTTTAGAACTTGTTCCTAAATTTGTAAAGGAGATGTTAAAGTGAGAACTTTCTTGATGTACTCACATGCAACCACTGGCGCTAACTTTGATATAAATAATCTTTACGAAGCGGGGAGATTGGATGTTGTTGCGCGCTGCTGCCTGAATGTGCTGTGGATTTCAGAACACATAAGAGATAACGCGCAGGTCATTGTCAGCTTGAATGGCGGGCCGAAACCGCCTGTTGCAATTAGGTTCGATGGCTCAAAACTTGGGGATATTTTTCCGTCTGAGAAAGGGATTGCCTTCGTAATTAAAAAAGCCCTAAAGGCTGTGCGGGATGAGAACTGGATTGCCTGCCATCAGGGAGTTTCAGTTTCCAGAAAAAGTTTTCAGGATGTAATTAAAGAGGCAAGCAACATCTACGTTTTGGATTCTAAGGGCGAGCATATATCAAAAGCAAACATTAAGGACGGAACTTTTGTTTTTGGCGATCAGGTCGGAATTAATGCGAAGGAGCTGGCCTTCGCCTTGAGAAAAGGCAAGAAGCTGTCCTTAGGGCCAAAGAATTATCTGGCTAGCTTTGCAGTGGCTGTTGTGAGTTGGGTGCTGGATCAGAAATGAAAAATGAAGCGATAATTCCGCGTTTATTCCGAGAACGCTACAATAAAATCGCCCCAAACCTCAAGCTGTTTTCTAAAATAATTCAAACTCCCTTGAAGCCAGCCATCAGAATTAACACAAATAAAATATCGCGGGAGGAAATTGTTTTGCGCCTGAAAAAGCAAGGCTGGCAATTAAAACAAATTCCGTTCTACGAAAACGCGTTTGTAATTGAGAATGCAAGCGACGAGAACCGCATAGGTCTGACAATCGAGCATTTTATGGGCTACTTCTACATACAGGAGGTTGTATCGCTGTTGCCTGCTGTTGTCCTTGCGCCGCAGAAGGGCGATTTGGTTTTGGATGTGTGCGCCGCGCCAGGCTCAAAAACAACTCAACTTTCGCAAATGATGCAGAACACTGGGTTGATTGTTGCGAATGATAATGATTTTCTGCGGCTGAAGCCGCTGAAATATAATGTTGAGAAGTGCGGCTGCCTGAATGTTGCGATTACAAACACTGACGGCCGCGTTGTAAAAGGAACGTTTAACAAAGTGTTATTAGATGCGCCTTGCAGTTCTGAAGGGCAAATACGTAAAGATTGGAAAGTTTTGTCAAGATGGTCCGAAGGATACATCAAAACTTTTTCAAACATGCAGAAGCAATTAATCAAGCATGCCTTTGAAATCCTCAAGCCAAACGGGACGTTGGTTTATTCAACCTGCACATTCGCGCCGGAAGAAAACGAAGAGGTTGTTGATTATTTGTTAAAAACTTTTGAAAACGCGCAGATGGAGAAAATAGAATTAAAGGATTTCAAAACTTCCGAAGGAATTGCGGAGTGGCAAGGAAAGAAATTCAATCCGCAAGTTTCAAAGTGCGTTAGAGTCTGGCCACACCAAAACGACACAGGAGGATTTTTCGTCGCGAAAATAATAAAAAATCGCCGCTCGCACCTATCCACGGACTAATGTCGAAAAATATTTTAATTTTTCGAGCACCTCGAAAATGCTTACGCATTTTCGTTGAGTCCGTGGTTTTTACGGTGCTCGCCTTATTGGCGATTTTTTGAATCAATAGAAAAATCGAAAGATTTTTCTATGCGCAGCCAAATTGCAATTTGGCTCGCGTGTGAATCGCACTGAAGTGCGGGGTATCGATGAAAACTCATAGAGTTTTCAGCGTGCTAGAAAATTCCGAAGGAATTTTTTACATAAACCCAGCGCTTCACAATAATAAAATTATGAAAATCGAAATATTAAAACCAGAGCAGCGCGAAAGAATTTTATCAGAATTAATCGGACGATTCGGATTTGACAAAAAAGTATTTGATTCGTTTGAATTTTACAAAACAAAAGACAGTGTTTATGCCTGTTCGAAAGGCGCGATTGAACTTGCGAAAGGCATTGCTGGCGTGCAGGACCTTGGCTTTGCCTTTGCGCGATTTGGCGCCAATCTGAAAATCACAACAAACATTGTGCAAATAATCGGAAGGCTTGCGGAAAAAAATTTTATTGCCTTGAACAGCAGAGAAGCAAGGCAGTTTATAGCTGGCGAAGATATTAATTTAGAAAAAGAACAAACAAACGCAACAAATGGCTTCGTAATTGCCCGCTTCGGCAATGATAATTTTGGCGTAGGTTTTCTGCGCAGTTTAAATTTGAAGAACTTATTACCGGGGGCGAAGAAGCTGCCGACGTTTAATTTTTAAACCTTAGGCTTAATTGTAATTTATGGACACGAAGTCTGAAGTGGTAAAACTTCTGGCAAGAGCAAGTAATCTCAAAGAATCAGAAGTTTCAGAAATTCTGGAAGTCCCGCCAAATCCTGAACTCGGGGATTATGCGCTGCCCTGCTTCAGGCTTGCTGCAAAGCTGAAGAAAGATCCAAAAATTATCGCAAAAGAAATTTCCAATAAGATAAACTCCAACAAATTAGTTAAAGAAGCTAAGGCAGTTGGCCCGTACCTTAACATTTTTTTGAATGAAGTCATGCTTGCCCAGCAGATAATGGAAGGCAGGCCAAAACAGAAAAAGAAAAACAAGACAATAGTAATTGAATTTATTTCGCCGAACACAAACAAGCCGCTGCACCTCGGTCATTTGAGAAACGCGGCGCTTGGCGATTCAGTTTCGAGAATTTTTGAAGCGCTTGGCTATAAGATAGTCCGGGCCTGCCTGAACAGCGACCGCGGCGTTCACATATGCAAATCAATGCTGGCCTACGAAAGATGGGGCGATAACAAGACGCCGGCGTCTGAAAAAATAAAATCCGACCATTTTGTCGGCGATTACTATGTTTTGTTTGCCAAGCGCGCCGCAGAAAATCCAAAGCTTGAAGAAGAAGCGCAGGAAATGCTGCAGAAATGGGAGGCAGGCGACAAAAAAACCAGGGCGCTATGGAAAAAGATGGACGGCTGGGCAAAGGCAGGCTTTTCTGAAACTTACAAAACCCTTGGCATAAAGTTTGGCAAATTCTACAACGAGTCAGAAAATTATGACATTGGTAAGGATATTGTTTTGCAAAATTACGAAAAAGGCATTTTTGTAAAAGATGAAAAAGGAAACATAATCGCGGACTTGTCAAAATATAACCTGCCAAATAAAGTTGTCCTGCGCGCGGACGGGACTGCTGTCTATGTGACACAGGATTTATACCTCGCAGAAAGAAAATGGAGCGAGTTCAGGCCAGCCAAATCAATATATGTTGTTGCCTCAGAGCAGAATCTGCACTTTCAGCAGCTTTTTGCCATTCTGGATATTTTAAATTCTAAAATCGGTGATGTCTATCACCTTAGCTATGGCATGGTATATCTGCCCGAGGGCAGGATGAAATCCCGCGAGGGCACGGTAGTTGACGCAGATGACCTGATTGAAAATGTGAAAGATGCAGCTAAGCTGGAAATTGAAGCGCGGCACGACCACGAATTTTCAGACAAAAAAATGGATGGGCTTGCCATGAAAATCGCGCTCGGCGCAATAAAATATTATTTGCTGAAATTTGATGCGAAGTCGAGTATCACGTTTGACCCAAAAAAATCTATCTCGCTGGAAGGCGATACCGGCCCGTACCTGCAGTATGCGTTGGTGCGTGCAAAGAAAATTATTGAGAAGGCAGGCAAGGCAGGCAAGGCAGATTACAAACTTCTAAAAACAAAGGAAGAGGTTGCATTGGTTAAAAAAATAACAAATTTTTCTGCAGCGGTCGAGAAATCCGCACAGCAGTACTCACCGCACATTCTGGCAATTTACTGCCGCGAGCTTTCAGATTTGTTCAATTCATTCTACGAGGCCTGCCCTGTCATCGCGGCAGAGTCGGAGGGGCTGAGGAATATGCGGTTGAAATTAGTTCAAGCTTTTGCTCAAGTATTAAGAAATGCGTTATTTTTATTAGGTATAGACGAGGTTGACGTAATGTAGTAATTCCGCGCGAAGCGCGGAGTAGGGGAGGGTCACAATCTGAGCGAAGCTCAGATGTGCATCAAATCTCAAAAGAGATTTGATTGCAAGGAGAACCGTTGCACTGGGGAGGGGAACCCTTTCCCATCCGCGGTGCCGAGTGCAGGCGTTCGCCCAAACGCTTAAAAATGCACTTTATCTGTTGGGAATTGAAGAAGTTGAAGTGATGTGATAGTATGAAACGAGGCTCTCGCGCTTGGAAAAAAAAGAACAAGTCCGGATACCGAGGCAGATGGAAGTGGTACCGCAAGAAGCTGAAGAAGCGAAAGCGCTTGAGACGGCTACAGAAGACAGGTCGCTAATGGTGAGTAGAAGTAAAGTTATAGCAGTAGCATCTTTTGCAGCTTGGCTAATTGTTTGGCTTTTTGCAACTTTGTATGCGCAATTTCAATACGCGCTACAAATTGGTTTGGCTGTTGGCGTAGTTATGTTGATTATAGTCTTGACGTTGAAGGCGAGAAAGCTATTATGAGATTAAAAAACGGATATAAATTTTAATAAAGGTTTTAAACTTATTTTTTTATATAATTTTGTGCGGGGATAGCGAAGTCCATTGAATCAGAGATTTGAAGTCTTTCAATCGATGGTCGAAACGGTCAAACGTGTGCGGCTTAGGACCGCATGGCTTAGTGCCTTCGAAGGTTCGAAGTAAATACGAAAGTCCTTCTCCCCGCATTTATTTTTTTACGTACCAAAATATTCATAAACTTAATAGTAGTTCACGGGATAGATGTCTCGTTGGCAGCATTAGCGAAACATTTATAAACTAACTTTTTACTTTGTTCCTGTTAGAAAATAACTAACGGCAAAGGCGAAGGACTGTTGAATGATTCGCTTTCTTTGACTATGAGCAGCCAAAAAAACAAGATGGCTTGCTCTCACTTAGTTCATCTGTCATGTAGCCGCGTTACTAAAATGCGGCGGTGATTCAAAAATCGTACGCGGTTTTTGTTATGAAAAAATGCTGAAACCAAAGAGAAATACTTTAGCATTTTTCCATTCCTCAAATTGCCCTTTGGGGCGAATTTGAGTCATGCTCACTTTGTGGGGCCTCGATGTAGGCGTTCATCAACATCGAGGTGCAATAATGAGCGCCAACTTATAGTAATTGGCATGATGGAAGAGGCAAATCCGCTATTCAAAAGAGGTAGCGGCCGTAAACGCAAAATTAATCACTAGCGTAGAATTCCCGTCGATCCTGCGGGAGGGCACTGCTAGTGGGGTTCGACTAAGCCATGCAAGTTATCCTGAAAGGGAAGCGTAAGGCTCCGTAACACGTCAACAATCTGCCCTAAGGAAGGAGATATCCTCGCGAAAGTGAGGGTAATATCCTATAACGAACGGCAACTGGAATGTGCTGTTCGCAAAACGTAAGGCCTTAGGATGAGTTGGCGGCAGATTAGGCTGTTGGTGGTGTAACGGACCACCAAACCAAAGATCTGTAGGGGGGATGAGAGTCTGAGCCTCGAGAAGGACACTGAGAAAAGGGTCCTAGCCCTACGGGGTGCAGCAGGCGCGAAACCTTCGCAATGCGCGAAAGCGTGACGAGGGGACCCCACGTGCTATGGCTCTAAGTCATAGCTTTTGCCAAGTCTTAATAGCTTGGCGAATAAGTGGTGGGCAAGACTGGTGCCAGCCGCCGCGGTAATCCCAGCGCCACAAGTGGTGCCCGCGTTTATTGGGTCTAAAGCATCCGTAGCCGGCCTGCTAAGTTTCCTGTGAAATTCGGCAGCTTAACTGTCGAGCGTGCAGGAAATACTGGCAGGCTAGAGACTGGGGGGAGTAGACGGTATTCCTGAGGGAGCGGTAAAATATCGCGAAAGGATTTCGCGGAATGCAAATCCGTTCGGATTTACATTGTTTTAATCTCAGGAGGACCACCGATGGCGAAGGCAGTCTACTATAACAGATCTGACGGTGAGGGATGAAAGCTAGGGGAGCAAATTGGATTAGATATCAAGAACTTTCCTGGAAAGTTCTTGGAGTTAATCTGCGAATTTTGCTGAAATCTACATTTACAGATTAAACCAAGAAATATGAAAATTCTTGACTAACTACCCAAGTAGTCCTAGCTGTAAACTCTGCCTGTTTGGTGCGACGCGTTCTTCGAGAATGCGTGGTGCCGTAGCGATGTGCCAAGCACACTTGTCAACATCTTTAGTGCTGGCGCACTACACAAGGCGTTAAACAGGCCACCTGGGGAGTACGGCCGCAAGACTGAATAGTGAGAGAGAGGTAACTCTCTTCACACAGTAGACTTAAAGGAATAGGCGGGGGAACACTACAAGGGGTGAATGCTGCGGTTCAATTGGATTCAACGCCCGGAACCTTACCAGCATCGACAGCAGAATGAAGGTCCTCCTGAATGGGGTACTTGACACGCTGAGAGGTAGTGCATGGCCGTCGTCAGCTCGTGCCGTGAGGTGTTCTGTCAAGTCAGAGAACGAGCGAGACCTGTGCCTCTATTTGCGATTCGTACCGAAAGGTGCGGGGCACAATAGGGGGACTGCAGGCGTAAGCCTGAGGAAGGCGCAGGCTACGATAGGTCTGTATGCTCCAAATACGCTGGGCTACACGTGGCATGCATTGGTTGATACAACGGGCTGCAACTCCGAAAGGAGAAGCGAATCCCTTAACGTCAACCCTGTTCGGATTGAGGGCTGCAATTCGCCCTCATGAAGGCGAAATCCCTAGTAACCGTGTTTTAGCATAGCACGGCGAATACGTCCCTGTTCCTTGCACTCACTGCCCGTCAACCCATCCGAGTTGGGCGTAAGTGAGGCTTCTGTTGAGGAAGTCGAACTTATACTCAGCGAGGCGGGGTAAGTCGACACAAGGTATCCGTAGGGGAACCTGCGGATGGATCACCTCCTTTTAATATCTGGTTTGCTTCTTCCTGACCAATTCACAATTCATACTCTCTTATGGGAGAAATGCAATTCAAGGCGAAAGCCCTGAGTGAAGGCTGAATGTTCATGAAGCTATAGTAGAAATCTTACGACTAGTAATAATTATATTGCACAGCAATGTAATTCGAGAACTCGAATAGCGAGTTTTTGTTAGACTAGTTATATCTTAGCTGAAAATAGGGCCACTTAGGGGATGGCTTGGCTTGGGAGACTGAAGAAGGCTGTGGCAAGCTGCAGTAAGCCTGGGGTATGCGCAAGCAGCAATTGAACTCAGGATAGCCGAATCCGACTTCGGGCTGTCTTCGGACAGCGATCCGCAAGGATCGGGAACGCGGGGAATTGAAACATCTTAGTACCCGCAGGAAGAGAAATAAATTAGATGCCGTTATTATGGGCGACTGAACGCGGCACAGGACAAACTGAATCGCGCTGGCAACAGCGTTGAGATGTGGTTGATGGTATTGTTGGGGAAGTTTTGCGAAGTCAGCTGGAAAGCTGGGCTTTAGAGTGTGATAGCCACGTAACAAGACTTTTTTGACAAATTCCATCTAAAGAGTAGCGCGCTTTGAGACTGGCGTGCGAATATGGGTGACAATAACATCCAATCCTAAATATTTCCCAAGACCGATAGCGTAATAGTAGCGCGAGCGAAAGCTGAAAAGAACTCTTGAAAGAGAGTCAAAAGAGCCTGAAACTAAGTGGCTTCGGGAAGGTGCGGCCTTTCGGGGTTGCACCGTCCGTGTTGAAAAACGGGCCGGCGAGTTTTCCTTTGTGGCAAGCCTAACTTGAAAAAAGGGAGGCGAAGCGAAAGCGAGAGCGCGCAGTACAACGAGGCGCCACGTGTGATCGCGTGGAGTCACAAGGGGAAGACCTGAAGCCTGACGATCTAAGCCTGGGCAGGCTGAAGCCCCCGTAAAAGGGGGTGGAGGGCCGAAGAGCATCCTACAAAAACGTGCACTTCTGACCTGGGTTTAGGAGTGATATGCTCATCGAGTCGGGCAATAGCTGGTTCCTGCCGAAATGAGCTACAGTTCAGCCTCGGTCGAGCTGGCATGCGGGGTAAAGTACAGATTGGGCATTTAGGACCTTCGGGTTCGGTGCCCTGTCTAACTCTGAATCTGCATGCAGCGTAGAAGCCGGGAGTGAGGGAGTCTGGTTAAGCTGGACGACCAAAAGTGGAACAACACAGCGAAGGGTTAAGGCCCTAAAGAGCTGGCTAAGTGCAAGTAAGATGTCATCAGTCCAAGACAGTTGGGCGGTAGGCTTAGAAGCAGCCATCCGTTAAACAACGCGTTACTGCCCTTTCTTTCTCCTGCTGAGAAAGAAAGTGTGTAAGCTGCCCAAAGAAAGAGGGCGGCGCCACATAAAGTGGCGCTAAAGGCTTACGGCAGCGCGAGACAGCGGACCAATCGAGACTGGTGGCGTCGCAAATGGACAGGGCTAAGCCAGCCGCCGATACCCTTCCCCTCGCAAGAGTGGAGTAGGCAGGCATGTTGCAGGCGCAGAAGCTTTTCCGAGAGGAGAAGTGGAGCCTGCAATAAAGTGGATGCCGGTGTAAGTAGTACCTAAGTATGGCGAGAAACCATACCATCAAAGGGCCAGGGTTCCTCAGCACTAATCGTTAGCTGAGGGTTAGTCGATCCTAAGTTTGGATCATAACCGTACCAAGCGAAAGGGAATTCCGTTAATATTCGGAAACTGCAAACATGCGCGTGGCAACACAAGCGCGTTACCGACGCTTTAGGGTATGCTGAGCATCTCCGTCGAGATGTTTAAGCACATAAGTCCAGGGAGTTTCGTAATGAAGAGATCTGGACGAAAATGCGAATAGCCCAGCAATGGGTTTAGCAGATCCCAAGAGCCCGTGAAAAGGGAGCGCGAAGTTTGTTTGTATTCGTACCAAGCACCGAAACAGGTGCCCCTAGCCTAGAAAGCTAAGATGTGAGAGGACAATCTTCCTAAGGGAATTCGGCAAATTGGCCGCGTATCTTCGGTAGAAGCGGTTCCAGCAGGCCTGTTAAAGGGCTAGCTGGATGCAATAGCCAGGGGGGCCGGACTGTTTAATAGAAACGTAGGTAGCTGCAAAGTCTAAACGGCTTAGTATAGCTGCTGATTCCTGCCCAGTACAGATACCTGAAAATCCTGTTCAAGGGAGCGAAGGGTCTGTAAACGGCGGAGGTAACTCTGACCTTCTTAAGGTAGCGAATTTGTTACAGCATTCAATTTGTTATAACAATGCTAGATGCCTTGTCATTTAATTGGTGACGTGCATGAAGGGCTAACTAGGTCCCCACTGTCCCTAGGAAGAACCTCGCGAAGATTTTATCCTAGTGAACGAACT
>JACOYC010000013.1 GCA_016182015.1 Nanobdellati archaeon
GTGCCGCATCCTATTGTTACAATTTTCATCTTATTCTAATAAATCCTTAATTTGAATGATGTTGTTTATATAAAAATCCGCGTTTCCTTCAGGCACGTCCGTTAATAATACTGTTTTAAATCCTATTTGTTTTGCCAGCTCAAGATCGCGGCGCCATGAATCGCCGATAATCATTATATTTTTAGGTTCCAGCGCAAGCTTGTCCAGAATTTTTTTATAATAATTAGATGAGGGCTTTAACTCTCCCGCATCTTCGCACGAAAGCGCAAATTTGAAATAATTTTCCCAGTTGCCGAGCAGTTTTGAGAGCTTGGCGTGCAGATTATTTTTGTATTCGTCACTGAAAACAGCCAGCAAATATTTTTTCTTTAAGCCTTCGAGAAGCGCAGACGCTTGTTCGCTAAAATTCATCTGACTAAGAACATTTTGCCAAAAAATATCTATGGATGTGTTTATTATTTTGTTGTCTGTTTTTATGCCAAACTGTTTTAACGTTTCAGCTATGCTAAATTCACGGCTTCTTTGTTTTAAGTCGCGTATGCCTGATAATATTATTGTGCTTATTTTTGTTTTGTACGCCGAAAGCAGCAGTGTTTTTTCTATATTAAATTCTTTTTCCAGATATGTAAATTGTGCGTCGTATGCGCTGCTCGTATTTGGAGAGTAAAGTGTTTTGTCCGCGTCAAAAATTATGGCCTTTGTTTCAGCCCTTGCTATTAATTTTTTTGTGTTTTCTATGTCTGCCGGCGTTCCTAAATCAACGCGCAGGCCATCAAAAACATAGCTGCCCGCTTTGTGGCCAGCACGCAGCAGGTATTGCGGCGGGAACTGCTCCCTGCCATACTCAAATTTTTCGT
Source organism: Nanobdellati archaeon (assembly GCA_016182015.1). Taxonomy (GTDB): domain Archaea; phylum Nanobdellota; class Nanobdellia; order UBA10117; family UBA10117; genus JACOYC01. Next base: position 858 of record JACOYC010000013.1, read on the forward strand.
TTTTTACAACATCAAAAAATTTTGTGCTCATTATGTATGTGCCAAGGACAGCATAATTGCTTGGTGCTTCTTCCGGCTTTGGCTTTTCAACAATTGCAGTTATCTTGCCGGACTCGTCGAATTTTGCGATGCCGCTTCTTGATGGGTCAGTTGTTTTTCGAATTGCCAAGAAAGAACTAATGCCTGTTTTATTTTTATTGAATGCATCTAACACGTCTTTTACCAAGTTTGTTTCAGCTAAGCTGTCGCCGTACTGCACAAGAAAAAATTCTTCGCCAGACAAATATTCCCTGCACTGGAAAATTGAGTCCGCGGTGCCAAGCTGTTCATTTTGCACTGCGTATTTAATTTTTACGCCGGAAACTGAATCGCCCAGCTCTTTTTTTATATATTCTTTTTTAGGAGACAAAACTATAATCGCTTCGCTGATCCCAGCGTCACGCAGGCGTTCCAGCTGGTAATGCATGAATGGCCTGCCGAAAATTGGAATCATCTCTTTTGCTATTTTGTCAGATATCGGGCGCATGCGCTTGCCCTCGCCAGCCGCGAGAATTACTGCTTTCATTATAAGTTTATCCGCATTTCCACTTCCCCTGTTTTACCCATGCTGCATTTTTCGTAAAACGGCACGTTCCCTTCCTGGCATGCCAGTACCACTTTGTGGCATCCGTGCTGTTTTGCTATTTCGTGCAATTTTGTCACAAGCATTTTTCCCACACCTTTTTTTTGCCGGTAATCCACGTGCGTAACAACATTTTCTATGTGCCCGTATGGCCTGCTGCCGTGCGTAAGGCTCTGTTGAATAAGCAGTGTTGCAGTCCCGATAATTTTTCCCTGATATTCGCACACGAGCATGTGATGATTTTTATCAGCTATTATTTCTTCTAAAATTGCTGCTAGCCTAACTTTATCTTCAGTTTCGTGCGGTTTGAGCGGGCTCAGCTGGTACAAAATTGGCAGGAGCTGTTCTAAATCCTCTGCCATGACCGAGCGAATGCTCAAATCAGATGCTTGAATGTAGCTTTGTTCTTCAGGCATTTATTTCACCGTCACACCGCCGCGAAATCGGCGGGCGCTTTCAGCGAATGCGGTCTCCGACCGCATGCACTTTACTGCGCACTTATCAAAAATCACCAAAAATTTTAGATATATCATTTATTTCACCGTCACACTCTTTGCCAGACCAACAACGAAGTTGTGGATTAGCAAAATCATTTTACAGTCACCGATTTTGCTAAGTTTCTTGGCTTGTCAGGATCGCAGCCCCGCAGCATCGCGAGCTGGTAGGCAAGTATCTGCATGGGAATTATCTGGCAGATGCTATTAGCCTCCTCGGACTCACGGACTTTTATCCAAACATCAAAAACAGGATTGTTGTTCGGGCCGACACCAATTATGTATCCGCCCCGCGCTTTAAGTTCCATCGCGTTGCTGATAATTTCTTTTTCGTTTTCAGTTGATGTAAAAACTATGCAAGGAGTTCCGTGTTCGATTAATGCAATGACGCCGTGTTTTAATTCTCCCCCGGCAAAACCCTCCGCATGAATATATGACACTTCTTTTATTTTTAGTGTTGCCTCGAGCGCAGTCGGGTACTGCAGGCCGCGGCCTATGAGATAGATGTGTTGCGCATACCGCAGGTTTTTGGCAATTTCCTGTATGAATTTTCTGGTGTGCTCTGAAGTGAGATAGTAAATATATCTTACAACTTCTTTTAATTTTTCTTTTCCTTCATCTAATTTTCCGGCAAGCTCGTAGGCAAGCAGAGTCAGGATTGCCAGCTGCGAAGTGTATGCCTTCGTAGAGAGCACGCAAATTTCAGGGCCGGCCCGCGCCAGTATTGTCTTATCCGACTCGCGCATCAGCGATGATCCCATGGCGTTTGTTATAGAAATTGTTTTTGCGCCTGCTGCCTTTGCGGCGCGGATTGCAGTAAGCGTGTCAGCAGTCTCACCGCTTTGCGAAAGTGCGATAACCAAACTTTTGTTATTCAGGAAATGTTTGAAATTAGGAAATTCATGTGCCAAGCAGAAATTTATATGCATCTTAGCAATTTTTGCAAATGTGTAAACTCCATGCATGCAGGCATATGAAGCTGTTCCGCAGGCCACGAAGAAAATTCCTTCGGATTTACGAATTTCACCCGCAACCTCTTTTATCAAGGTTTCATCAATATTTGCAACTCTTTCAAGCGTGTTCGCCTGCTCGTAAACTTCTTTCATAAAAAAGTGGTCAAACTCGCCCTTTCTGGCCTGCTCTGCGTTCCAGTCAATATTAGTTATAGTTCTATCAACAAAAGAATTTTTTGTTAGGTTGAATACGCTTATGTTTTTGTCAATTACTGCTAAGTCCATTTCGTCGAGGAAAATAACTTTTTTTGTGTATTCCAGAAATGCTGGCACATCTGACGCGACGAAAAATTCGCCCTCTCCGACACCGATTACGAGCGGTGCTTCTTTTCTGATTGCCACTAATTTGTTTTCATCTTTGTGCAGGGCGACTATCGCGTACTGGCCTTCCAGATGCTTTAGCGAGTGCTTGCATGCTTCCACAAAGTCATAACCGCGCTTCATGTGGTATTCGATTGTCTTCGGAATAATTTCTGTATCAGTCTGCGAATAGAATGCCAGGCCCTGTGACTCCAAGAATTTTTTTTGTGCCTGAAAGTTTTCTATTATGCCGTTATGTACGACTATTATTTTCTCATCCTGCGATATATGCGGATGGGTGTTTATTTCTGTAACGCTGCCATGAGTAGCCCAGCGCGTGTGGCCAATCGCAAGATTAGAATTCGGCAGGCCAAGCTCCTGCACAGTAACGCTGCCTATCTTGCCGACACGCTTTAGAATTTTAATGTCTGGGTTGGCTCTAACTGCAAAGCCAAATGAGTCATACCCTCTGTACTCAAGCTTCTTCAGGCCTTCGACAACAATCTCACTGGCATTGCGCGGCCCGATATAGCCGATTATCCCACACATCCCTAATTACTCCAACGCGAATATGTTTTGAGAAAGATTTATATTGGTTGTGGTGCTGTTTTGTAATTCGGGTTTGGTAATACTCAGCTATAATTCTAAACTAAGTTTACAATTTCTAGCCAGAATTTAACGTGGTTCATAAGGTTTTGGCGGCGGCGGAGTCTCCTTTACGACGAACATGTATAGGTTATGTTTTTTATATAACTGTGCGAGACTTGCTCTTTCAAAAATAATAGTATCTTTTTTAATTAGCACGCCAACATTGTTAGTTAAGTCTAATTTTACTGTTTGGTCCGCAATATCAAGATCTTCCAAATGCCCAAGGTCGTCCAGTATGTCTACTAATTCCATATTTTCCGCGCGTCGGGTGCCAGCTAGCCTGATTTTTACACTAATAGACGAAGGTGTGTTAATGTCAGATACATATGTTAATTCTAAAAGTACTGCGTTTTTGTATTTTTTAAGATCCAGTTCCTTTGGTTTTGCCATAGTTGTTACAAAGTTTTCTAGTATAAATACATTTATATGCTATCGTCTCTTATTCTTGTTTTGTACTTGTTCTCCGGCTTTTCACCGATTTTCGGCAGGCCTGCGCGCTCAAACTCATTCAGGGTTTGTTCTATCTTGTATTCTGCATATGTGCCGCCCAAATATTCGGAAACGCGCTGGAGCAGGAGCTGCCGTTCTGCGGGGTGGAGCTCGAATGGCTGGCCAGGCGTTATTCCCTCCCTGGCGACATAGTGAGCCAAGGTTGACTGAAGCCTGCTGCCAGTTGATTCGTGCGCGGCATATGTGGCCTGCTGTGCGAACATTTCTTTTCTTGTGGCTGCCGGCAGCAGCCGCTCGATTGACTGCCCCGGAATAAGCTGGCCTTCCAGCTCGGCCGGCTTGGAGTAATCCTGCTGGCCGGCCTGCGGTATCCACCGGGGCGCGGGCGCTGGTGCAGAAATATTTTCAGCAGCTTTTGTTTCTTCCGTTTCGCCAAGCGTATCCTCGAGGCGCCCAGGAATGATTTTTTTCCCAATTGCCGGTAGTTCATCAAGATTTTCAAGCAAGCCTTCAAGATTTTTTCTTAGTACCTTGCCGAGTTTTGTACTAAGAATTTTTTTAATATAAAAAAGCCTTTCGGCCGGAGATTTTATCGAATATATCTTCTTTTTTATTTTGTAAAGCGCGCCTTTAATATCTGCCGGCAGGGCGATTACAGAAAATTTTCTGGTTTTTATGAGAAAATGCGCTTCATCCCGCGCCCCGAAGGGCGGGGTTTTCGCGCGTTTTGTCATCCCTCCAACCCGCCCAGAAAGGCGAGTTGGAGTTATTTTTCCGGCCGGCCTTACTTTGCCTGTTTTTACCATGATAGCATTTTGTGGGCTTTCTTATACAAATCATACAGCGCAAACAAATCCTTTTTTACAGACCCGCTTGCAGCTTTTTTAATTCTTTCTAGGGCATACACGTCAAACCCTTTTCTCTTTGGCAGAATTTGTTTTATGTTCTCAGCAGCTTTTGTAATAGGCTCAATTAGCTCTTTTGCAGATTTAACAAACTCAAATGCTGGCGTTTTCTTTTTTTCTTTTTGCTGCTCCTCTTTTTTCTCTTCGCCGCCAACAGCATCAAAATGTTTTAAGTCATCATAAAGCGCATCCAAACTTTCCTTAGTCATGCCGGATACAAATTTCATGATTTCCTCTTCCTGTGCTTTTTGAAATTCATCAATCTGCTTTTTATTCAAAATATATGCGCGGAAATATATTTTTACGCGGCCGCGATGCACGAAATGGCCGCGCTCCACAGAGCCGGGTATCGCCCGATAAACAAACTTTATTTCTATGCATTTGAATATTTTTTCATCCTCCGGCAGTTCTATTGGCACTGGTATGCGACCAGATATATTCAGCTTCTGCTCTTTTGTACCAAATATTTCTATAACTACCCGCGCCACATCAAATGCGGTTACAAGCTCCTCTGGCTCTTCCGGCGCTTCCTCTGGCAAAAGTTTATTTGTAGCAATAAGATATGGCTTAACCCAGCGCGTGTAAAGTTCAAGCGCGTTAACCTGCGATTTTAAATATGTTTTCTCAATTTTAAATCTCTGTCTCAGCTCGCGGTCTGAAAGGTCTATCCATTTCAAGAACTCCTGTACGCGCGGTTTTAGTATTCTTTTTACGCGGTCATTTATTTCAAGTTTTTCTACTTCACCGAGGTTTTTTGCAGACATGAATGCATCCCTGAGGGTTATAAAATTAAGGTCATTTGTCAGGACATTTATCGCCGCCCGGCCCTTTTTTGTGTCAACATCGGTCAGCCAAATGCTTTTTAGCGCAAACTCGCCGGCCTCTTTTTTGCTTTTGTCGCTGCTCTTGAAATTATCATAGTGCTCAAATCGCTGTTCAAACTCTTTTAGGTCCCAAATAAGATTTATGACGGACTTTATGACAACACTTATTGTGCCCAGAAGTTCTGTTGCCCGCTTTTCAAGTGCGCTCCTCCTTACGCCGACATCGCCATACCAGTAGCTGCCTTCTGATGCCGCAAAATAATCATAACTTTTCTTTACTTTATAACTAAAGGATATGTTTTCTTTGAGCTCGTCCAGCAGCCAGTAATATGCTGGTTCAAGCCCCTCGCCAAATGCATCATAGTCAAGAAAATATTCCTGCGCCGGATCGCCTTTGATTACGTCTGGCGTGCGCAGTTCCTTTATTTTTTTCAGGATTTTTTCATCCTGCTCTTTTTCCAAAACTTTGTCCAGAAAACCGCGGGCATCCGTCTTGGATTTTTCAAGTTTTTTGAACTGTTTTGTAATATTTTCTATTTTTTTGTCTGCCTCTTCCTTTGTAAGTGTTACTGTCGCGGCCATAAAATAAACATGCTTGCCAGGTTAATAAATATTGCCATCGGGCGAAATCCTATTGCAGTTAGTGCGAAAGCAATATAAACCCAGCAATATAATCTGTTTTGGTTGCAATGGGCATACTTGATATTTTTAAAAGGAAAAAAAAGGACGATGACTTTTTGGATTTAGGCGCACCAGGGACAACTGGAGGTGCTTACGGGCCGGCCGGCTACCCGCAGGGATACGGCGGCGATATGGGTTTGGGCGCGCCTGGCCAGCAGGCGGGCGGGCAGATGGGCGGCGGCTTTGACCAGTTTCCAAACCCTGCTGGCATGCAGGCTGGCGGGGCAGCAGGCGGTGAAATTGCAAACCTGCGCAACACTGTCGATGCACTTAATTACAAGCTTGATGCGCTGAAGGCGGCGCTTGACGCGATTAACGCGAGGCTGGCAAATATTGAAACAGCCCTTAAAGCCGCGCCTACTGAGAAAGGCGAAGGCTGGACATACTAGGCGAGATGGCAGTCATGCTGGGCAATATGACGATTTTTGATTTTCTGAATACTTATTTTATCTCGCCGATATACGGCGATGAAGGCTACAATTATGTCAACACGCTGGTTTACGGATTAATAGCGCTGGCCGCACTCTATGGAATTTACAGGCTACTTCAAAAGCTAAAGGTTCCAATAAACAAAAAATTTATTCTGGCAATCCTGCCGTTTGTCTTGTTTGGCTCAAGCCTGCGGGTTTTTGTTGATCTCGGCATTTACAAAATAACGTTTTGGACTGTTGCGCCAGGCATTTACATAATCACTGCTGCTATTTTTCTTGTTTTACTGCTGGCCTGCTGGTTCGCATTCAGAGAAAATTACTGGAAATTCTGCGCGCTTTCAGGTTTGGCGATAGACGCCGTGAGCTTCTTTTTAGTATGGCATGGCGTGCATTTGTACAATATACATCTTGGACTTTTAGTCCTTGCGCTTGGCGTTGGCGCTTCGCTTCTAATAACATTTTTCATGAAAAATCTGCGCTTTAGCTGGTTCTCCGGGATGGCTGGCTGGGCTATTGCCGGCCACATGATTGATGCGTCTGCAACTTTTGTAGCTGTCGACTTTCTCAGTGCAGTGGAAAAGCATCCATTGCCGCGGTTGATTTCTGAACTAACCGGAACTGCAGCAATAATGTTTCTCCTCAAGCTTGCCGTCCTGTTGCCAGCAATTTATTTTATAAACGCAGATATCAAAAACGAAAATGCGCGGAATTATCTTTTTATTTCAATTACAGTGCTAGGGCTGGCCGAGGGAATAAGGGACTTGCTGGCAATTGTTCTGCTATAACTAATATCTTAATCCAAGCAATTATCACACAAGAATTTTGAATCTTCAAATTTTAAGTGGGCGTGCATGCCACAGCCCTCGCACTTTCCGTATGCGGTGTACTCGCGGTGCAGCTTCGGGCCTTTGATGCGGGATTGTTCGATTAAAATGTCAATAAGCTCATGGGAATGCTTTAGCACATCGCGGTTTGTTATTATTCCTATGAGCTTGTTGTCGCGGCATACCCAAACCCGCGTAACATCGGCATCATACATTTTTTTGGCGATTTCGTTTATGTCCGCGTCTTCAGAAACAACGACCTTTGGCGCATCCATTATTTCTTTTACCTTGACTTCAGATGGCCTGCGGTCTGTCTCTACGGCCTTTTTCATGATTGCGCGTTCTGTTACTGCGCCCACGAGCTTGCCAGCCTCCACAACAGGCAGGCCGCCTATCCTGAACTTATTCATCAGTTGGGCAGCTTCCACCAGCGTCATGTCCGGCTGTGTAATAACTACCTCGCTAGTCATTATATCGGAAGCCCTTATGCCAGTCGTATTTTTCATAAATTTCTAAACAGCAGCACCTTTATATTATTTATGTTATTGCAAAACATAAAATCTGGTTGGCAGGTATCACAAAGAAAGATATTTAAAGGCTTCTGCTGTGCGATATGTGGTATTTAGAAGTGTGATACTATGAATGAGAAATACAACGTACTGGAACCGATTGCACAGAAGATACAGGCCCTGGACAATCCGATTAAGCTGAAGATTCTTGCGATGCTGATAGAAGAAGGTGCCAAATCAATAACAGATATATCAAAGGAGCTGGCCCTCAATTTTTCGACAGCCCATAAGTACCTTGAGCAGTTACAGGCGGCCGGTCTGGTAAGCTCAAAAGAAGTTTCCGAAAACCGGCTGAAGAGAATGTTTTTTATCGAGCCGTTCGATCTTGACATATCGCCGCAGGGAATCGCAAAAATTATCGAGGGGAAAAAGAAGGAACAGCCAAGGCGCACGTTTAAAGTAATCAATGAACGTGGCGAAGAGGTCGAGTTTGATGAAAAAATTTTTTCGCAGAAGTACCTGAAGCGCGGCCTGCCAAGCTCAACAATAAAACTTGCGCTGGACTCTGTTCTTGCGCAGGCATATAATGGCATCACGCTCATAGAATTGCGTGAGTTTTTCAGGCAGGCCTTAGCAAAAAAAGTTGAGACAATTTCCTCAGTGATGGAGATGATAGAGTCTTCCGAAATTCGCGGAAAAACGTACTACAATCTTCTTAAGCTGAACAATCCGGAAGCCCTGAAGATGCACATGGACGGCGATATTTTTATACAAAACCTTGGTGAGCCTAAGCTCCTGAATTTTATGCACGATTTGAGAGGAATAGGAATACACGGCGTAAATGGCAGGCGCCCAAAAACCGCCAAGGATCTTACAGACCAGCTTGTATTTGCAATTAAATTTGTGTCAAATTTTGCCCTGCCATACCAGTCAGTTGATACGTTCAATTATTATTATGCACCATTTGTCAAAAATCTTAACAACTCTGAAATTTCAAATGAGCTTAAATACACACTCGAAAAGTTAAACGATCTCGGCAGCGAGATATTTTTGTGCCTGGAAATTGGCAAGCCGGAATTTTTGCTAAACATGCCGCTGGAATTCATGACGGAAATTAAAGATACAGTTACAACATACTCGGCTTACGCGCAGGCAGCAAAAGACATCAGCGATAAAATATTGACATTAATCGCGCGTGAAAAATACCAAAACATCCGCGCAATATTAAAGGTCTGGGATAAAAAGCTGCTGCCGGACTGCCAGCAAGGCGTTTTTGTGGCAAATATGTATGAGGGCTGGCAAAGGCCTAACGCCAGTTTTGTTGGCTTTACGCGTTTTGACCCGAACTGGAAAAAATGGTTTGGAACGAACAGAGTCGGGGAGGTACAGGAAATAGTATTAAACCTGCCAAAAATCGCGGCGAGAGTAAGCAACGCGGAAGAATTATTAAGCGAAACGGCAAAGATGATAAACTTCTGTTATGAATTGCTGCTAGGCATAGCTGAAGGTGCCGGCGGGCATTTTTTGAGAAGCTACGATGTAAGCCTAAAATCCGTACAGCGTGAGCGCTGGGAGTATGTTCCGCTAGTGGACTGCCCGTATTCAATCAGCCTTGCAGGAATTGGCCCAGCCCTATCAAAACTTAAAATAAATAATGTGGAACAAATCAAGCAGTGGACCGGAAAAATCTACGAGTATTTTACCGACAAAGTGCACAACCAAAAAAAGATCCGCGTTAATCTTAAGCTTAACAGAAGCAGATCGATAAATACTCGTTTTGCGTTTATAAACAAACTTGCTGTAAGTGATATGCAGCAGCCATTACCACTTCCATTACAAAAATATTTTCCCGGCGGGCATCTTGAGTTTTTAGAAAAATCAAAGTTGAAAGATTTATTTAGCAAAGATTTTGGGCTTGTACGCGTAGTCTAAGGAACAAGTCCTTTCTTTAACGGGTTTATGTCAGGATATATTTTGAACAACATTCCATCACTGTCCAATGCATCTAAAACTTTGTCCAGAGTTTTAGCTATTACAGGATTCTCTCCAGAGTTGGCAAGTACATTTAGCAGGACATGCGCTATTCCTAATGATACATAACCGCGCGAAAGCGTTGAGTCTATTTTTGGCAATTCTATCTTAGCTCTACTGCCGCCAAAGAAAGTCTCAGCAGAGCTTGTATTTTCACCGTTTACGATTAAATCCTCAACAAATTTTATTGCATCATCTTTAAGCTGGCCAGCCACATTTTCATCCATCTGCACGGCGGCCAACATCTGACCAAGGTTGTATTCAAACCGTCCCCAAAATGCATCGGTGGAAAATTTTGGATTTGTTTCTCTTCCAAGCACAGCCCGCCAGCTTTCCAATGTCTGGCGCGAATAACCCTGATCGTAAACAACAATTATTGGTTTACGTGGAGCTGTTAACCGCGGCCATATGCCTGGATCGCCGGGCAGAATAGTAAAGTTCTCTGCTATCGCGTCAGTTAACACGCATGTTGCATCTATTGTCGGCCCGACTTTGTTGTAAAGATGTTTTATTGATGTATTTAGCCGAGTTGCAAAATGTGTTTTGCTTTCATCTGAAAGTATCTCGCTGTGTGCGAGAGCGCTCATAACACGTGTTTCTATTAATCTTAGATTGTCTTTTACTAATTGACTTTGATTTGAACGAACATGGCCATCATATGTTCCGTATTTGATAATATAATTCAGCAAGCCGTCGAGCACGGTACGGCCATTTTCTGTTGGCAGGTGTACTTTACAGCTGCTTACACCGTCTACCATGCCAATATAAAGCGGCGCATCGTCCGATGGGCCGTATAAAACTGCTGCACTCCAACCACCTTCGCCGGAGCCGCTGAGACTGGTTAGGCTTTTCAAAAATAAGATGTGCTGCAAGTTATGCTCCACTTGGCTTGGATTAATTTTAAACCTGAGATCGTTCCATGGGAATGCTTGATTGCCTTCGGAATTTCCGTTTAGTTCAACTTTTACAAATAGAGAGCCAGCCGAGCCAGCATATTCAAGGCGTGGCGCACTCTTGCTTAGCGTAAATCTTATTGCTATTTGTTTGGCGCTTTCTTCCAATTCTGGCCGTGTTTTTCTTCCATCCAGTATATCTTCCAAGATGCGTGTATCAACATCAGCGAAGTCAGCTACACAATCTATCGGGCGCGTTCGCTTCAGAATGTTGTCTGGTGCCAGCCCTTCCATAAATTCGTTTATATCCATATTAAAACCGGCTTACATTAGCCTTTTTAAACTTTATTATAGGGCATCCGTAGGGCGTTTTTGATATTTTCATGTTAGTTTCATGGAAAGCTTCTACAAGCCCTCAAATAACTGTCGCGAAAGTTTTTTATGGCTTGTGCTGCCGCAGCAAATAATTAAAAATACAAAATACAACTAATATACTACCAGGCCGCACTTTAGGCATACGAGTTCACCGGTTTCCCAATCAACCCGCACGTCACTGGAGCTGCAGGCAGGGCATGGCTCTGCGTTCCAAAGTTTCGGCGTCATTTTTGGCAATCTAAGCGTGTGCATTTTCTCTCCCACAGATGGCTGGAATAAGGGACTCATCCGCTCAAAAGAGCTGTCCCTTAACCGGAGCCGAAATATTAAGGCATTTGGATTTAAAATATCTTTCTTCGCGATATGTGTTATCACAAAAAAGAAAGTATCACAAACCGAATATATACTTGAACAAATTGTCTGTGTTTTACGCAATAAGCGCAGCAAAATCCGGAGTCAGGCAGTAGTCGTTGCAGTATGTCGGACACACGCGGTTATCGCGCAGCATCGCCTTCTCAAGCTCGCAGTAATTTGTGCACTTGCGCTCCGTTCCAGCGGGGCAGGTGCCGTGAACGATTTCCAGATCATATTTCACGCCCAGACATTCAACGCCGCCGGCTACATTCCGGCATGGCCCGCCAGCTGTCGTGAAGCCTGTTACTGTCAGCAGGCCTGCCTTTACAGTAGGATCAAGGCTGTTTGTAAAAAAAACCAGATTGAGACCAAGCACTAGCACGAGAAATGCGGCCAGCCATACACTAACGTAACGCGGATCACCCATCTCCAACTTTTACATTATTAGTTTGCGGTTAATAAATATATCGCTTATTTTAGCAGGATTTTTTGGAGCCATATAATTTAAAAAGTGAACCTATGCTTGTTAAATATGTTAATCGGAATTGTTGGCAACGCAAAACCTTCGACTTTGCGAGGCCCACAATGGTTAGTTGGTGCGGTATGTTAATTGGCATAGTGGGTAAACCCAATGTAGGCAAAAGTACGTTCTTTAAAGCTGCCACGCTCGCGGAAGCAGCGATAGCTAACTATCCATTCACAACGATTGAGCCGAATGAGGGCGTGGGGTTTGTAAGGGTGGACTGCGCGGAAAAAAACTTTGGAGTTAAGTGCAATCCCCGCCAAGGCTTCTGCATCGGCGGGCAGAGATTCGTGCCTGCACGTTTGATCGATGTGGCTGGCCTTGTTCCCGGTGCACACACCGGAAAAGGATTGGGAAACAAATTTTTGTCAGATTTAGTGCAGGCAGACGTGCTTATACATGTGATTGACGCATCCGGCTCAACGGATGAAAATGGTAAGGCGGTGGAGCAAGGTTCTTATGATCCGGCGAATGATATAAAATTTATTGAGACAGAGTTGGATAATTGGTTTGCCGGCCTGCTCAAAGAAAACTGGAGCAAATTTGTGCGCCACTCCTTAACCTTGGCCGCGGATAAGGCACTGCATGAGCAATTCTCCGGTTTTAAGGTAACATTAGACCAAATTGTAAAAGCCCTTAAGCTTGCGAAATTGGAAGGAAAGAAACTGATGGACTGGCAGGACAGCGATGTTTTTAATTTTGCGTCTGCTGTCAGAAAGATGTCAAAGCCAGTCATCATTGCTGCAAATAAGATTGACTTGCCTGCCGCGAAAAAAAATGTGGAACGGCTTAAGAAAGAGTTTTCAGATTATCTGGTTGTGGCCTGCTCAGCAGAATCAGAACTCGCGCTGAGGGAAGCAGCAAAAAACAATTTGATAAAATACATTCCCGGCGATCCTGATTTTGAAATAATTGGCAGTGAAAAATTAAACCAAAAACAGATAAAAGCACTTGATTTTATAAAAAACAAAATTCTTGCGGAGTGGGGCGGAACTGGCGTGCAAAAATGCCTGAACGCCGCGGCGCTGGACTTCCTGAAACATATTGTTGTTTTCCCCGGCGGTGTTTCTAAACTTGAGGACGCGCACGGGAATGTCCTGCCGGATGCACTCCTTCTGCCGCCGCACTCTACGGCGTTTGATTTCGCAAATAAAATTCACTCTGATTTTGCTAAGAATTTTGTGGCTGCTATTGATGTTAAAACAAAGCGCAGAGTGGGCAAGGAACACGAGCTGAAGCATTTAGATGTAATAGAAATTATGACTAGAAAATAACGGAGTACCCGTATCATAATTACGCAACGGCTTTGTTGAAAGTCTCTATCTTACGCCAAAATTCTGGCTTACTCACTTCGTTCGCCGACGCCAGTTGAGGCTAACGCCTCAACACTCAAATGGCGTCGACAGCCAGAATTTTGTCTCCCAGAGAAAAATTGTTTTACAATTTTTCTTGGCCAAGAAAAAGCCCTGCTTTTTCTCTGGTTTCAACAAAGCCTTACGCGACCAAACCTTTAAAAACCGATTACTGACAGGTTATTCATGGGGCGAGTACGTGCAGGCTTCGTGAAGCGGCAGGCGGAAATGCTGATGAAGCTGTACAGCTCAAGATTTACAGCCAAATTCAAGGACAACAAAGAACTTGTTTCCGGCGTTGCAGAAGTCCCCACTAAAAAACTAAGGAATCTGATAGCCGGTTACATAACTAAAAAGCGTAAGAAGCACGACCAGTAAGCTTTTTAGGTACCCGCAAATGCAAAACATTTGCGTTGTCACGAAAAAACTCAAAAAACATGAGGAGTGAGTTTTTTCGGGACCTCGCGAAACAGCTTACACTACTAATTAAGCAAAGGGTTGCTATTATTAAACATGGCAGAAACGACGACAGACCGCAGGGGCATCTACATCGGCGACAAGCCGCTTATGAGTTATGTTACAGCAGTTGTTATGCAGCTTACAAGCCAGAACTCTGACAGGACAACAATCAAAGGCCGCGGAAAGTTTATATCAAAGGCGGTTGATGTTGCTGAAGTTGTAAGGGAGCGATTTCTAAAAGATAAGGCAAGCCTCGGGGAGATAAGAATCGGCTCAGGTGAATTTACGAACCGCGAGGGCAGGCAGGTCCGCGTATCCACGATAGAAATAGATTTAGTGCGGAAGGCTTGATCATAGTTCTGTTATGAGTATACCAGCAGTATACTGCCAGTATACTGCAGCGAAAGTCTTATAAATATATGTTACATCTGCGCGGCATGTCCTGCAATCCAAATGCCAGATATTTCATAACGCCTGACGCGCAGAATGATAAACCTAGGTATCAGGCGCATATCGGTTACAAAACACCTGCGCCAAATGCATATCGTTCTCCGGCCTCAAATTATTCTGTCAGGACGACTGGACTGTACAATGCAACCAGAAGCTCGTTCTACAACTCACCAGCCTACTCGCTAATGGCGCGCGGCATGCCAGTTTACAAGGCAGCCACAGATAGTGTTATGGAAAAAGCGCAGCCTGCCAGTCCTACTACACTCGCCAATATTTTGCCGGCCGGTTTTGCAAAATACGGCCAGCGGGTTTATTCACCAAAACAGCAACAGCAGGCATATGTAACGCCACCGGCGTCTTTTAGTGATTTGCAGGAAAGGCTGGCTGAAATGGCGTTTGCACCCAGAAAGCGAAGACGCATGCAGTTAGAAGCTGATTATGATGTCTACCAACCGACTTGGTGGACTGCAGAAAGGACAGCAGCATAGTATACTGCCAGTATACCAGTAGTATACCGATAGTTTTATATACTTGCATATATACGTCGCATTATGGCACTTGTTAAAATATCTGACGAATTATACAAACGTGCGGCCAGGGCTGCAAAGGCAAATCCGGTCGAATACCCAACTATAAAAAACTTTATTGAGAAAGCCGTTATGGACCGGCTTGGAAACCGGCGGGATATGTTAAGTGAAGTTGTCAAGATTGTTAAACGAAAGAAATGGTAAATTTTAGCAAAAATTATACGCGGCAGTGGGACTATCGGAGCCTTGGCAACATGGGCACAAATCTTAACCCATTCGAAGGCAACCAGCTGCAGCAATTAAACCAGCAGATTTCCGCAGGCCAGGGCGGAACAGAGATAATTACGCTGCGGCGCGATATCTGGGAGACAATCCCAAAACAGCATTTTAAAGAGATGGGCCGGCTCTCCAAACTCGCGGGAGTAGAGCCGACAATCCACGGCGTGATAATTGAGCCGGTCGGCGCAGAGATCATGGGGCAGTCAATTTCCGGCTGGAGCGACGAGAAAAGAATAGAAGAATCACGCATGGTTAATGATATTCTTGATAAGGCAATTGATTTAGTTGATATTAACAAGCCAAGGAATGTTTCTGTTACTTTTCATCCGGATTCTTTGGCGAGGGCACCCGTGTACCGCCGCGCAGATAAGGAAATCAGGGGCGTGACACCTGATGATGAGCAGATAGATATCAAGCCAGGCCAGGAGATAAAAGTCATGGACTGGGCTGTTGACAGAGAAACAGGCCAGATGATGCCGGTCAAGCTTGATGAAAAATTAATGCCGCCAGAAACCGACGAAGAAAAAAAGCTCGGTTATCGGAAGGAAATCTGGACACCGGACTTCAGCCTGAAGAACATAAACAAGACGAGCTGGATGCAGGAAGTTGAAGGCCTGCATGCAAGGGCATTCCAGCTTTCAGAATTCGAAGAAAAACGGGCAAAGGGCATACATCCGGAAGCCATGACTGGCGCGATTAACACGATGATGTCGCACGTGAATAGCGAGATACAGACATTATTTGAGCGAACGAAAAAATTTAACCCGCTCGAAGATGAAAACTGGAAACATCTGGGCGGCGAAGAACAAAAGAAAAAAGCTGAATTAAAAAAGAAATATGCTGAAGATCGCAATAAAATGCTTGATGAAAATCTCAAAATTGAGCGAACGATAAAAGAAATAAATGAAAAAATTCATAAAGCAAAGAATGAAACGGAACAAGCACTACTTTTAAATCTGGAAGCTGATTTAATGCGCCAGAAAATAGACAAATGGGCCGGCTTTTTCGGCAAAACTGTCAATAACTATCCGATAGAAAAGTTCACGACATTTGAAGAATTTGCCGCGCCCAGAGTTGCAGATACTTTTGCAAGGTCAGCCGCACATTCGTGGCAGCTGGCAAAAGAGCGCGCCGCGGAATTAAAAAAAGAAGGCAAGATTGTTGACCCAATTAAAATTGCGCCTGCAATTAATCTGGAAAACCCGCCGGCAAACCAGTTTGCATTCGGCCGCGGCGACAAAATTGCAGAGGTTGTGCAGAAAACCCGCGACAGGACTGCGGAAATTTTAACAAAGGAACAGCATGTAAATCCTGCTGAAGCAAAAAAGATTGCAGAAAGGATAGTTGGCGCGACCTGGGATGTCGGCCACATAAACATGCTGAGGCCTGCCGGCTATACTACTGAAGATCTTATTAACGAAGCCAAGAAGGCTGCAAAATACGTGAGGCATTTTCACGTGACAGATAATTTCGGAACTACTGATTCTCACCTTGTTCCTGGGCAGGGCAACACGCACGCGTTCGAGCAGGTTAAAGCAATCAGAGAAGAAGCTGCGAGGCAGGGCTTTCCGGTCGGGCCGCAGGTCAAAGAAATAATGGAAATCGGCGGCTTTGTGCAGCACCACAAAACCTCGCCATGGCCTTACATTCTCGAGAATTCCAACTCGCCGATTTACGCCTCCGGACCGCAATGGCGCCCGCCATCAGAAGGCGAGGACATCGGCTCGCGGTATTTCTTTTCAGAGTACTCGTCAGGTTTTGGAAACATATTGCCTGCCTACCACTTCGGCCAGTACTTCGGGGCCGGCTTCGCGGAAGTTCCAATCACACTGGGCGGCATGACGCCGGGAGAGAGAAGCAGGTTTGCCGGCGCACCAATGGCGTAGGCTTTGTTGAAGGTCTTCTGTCCTTGGTTTTTGGTCTTTGGTTGTTGGCACTGGATTTTCAACAGAGCTGATGGCGTAGACAAATTTATAAACAGAAGACTGGAAGAATAAGCATGGCCACAAAAAAAAGCAATAAAGAGGCAGTAATAAAATCCGGAGATTCTGCAACCAAAAAATTCGGGCAGATAGAAGTTTTGGAACGGGATTATAAGCTGGCCTATGGGCTCGCGGTAAAAGCAGCCAAAAAATTCAAAACCCTGATTAAAGGATTTATTATGTTTGGCTCTGCTGCAAAAAGAACTGCAAAATCAAGCTCGGATGTTGATGTTGCGGTAATCGTTGACGATGCATCCATCAAGTGGGATGAAGAAGCAATTGCGTGGTACCGCGAAGAGCTGGAAAAGCTCATGGCTGGCATGGCTGATGCGGACAGGCTGCACATTAATACTATTACTCTTTCTTCATTTTGGGAAAATCTGCTGGTTGGCGAGCCGGCCGCCCTTAACATTCTGCGGTACGGCGTGCCTATTTTAGACCAGGGTTTTATCACACCCATGAAATACCTGCTTTACATGGGCCGCGTCAGGCCAAGTCCTGAAGCAGTCTACAATACAATCGGCCGCGTTCCGTGGCATATATTCCGCGGCAGGACAAAAATAATGGGCGCGATCGGTGATTTCTACTGGGCGTTTGTAGACTCTTCACATGGCCCGCTAATGCAGGCAGGCTTCACGCCCCCAAGCCCGGAGAACGTGCCAGAACTTTTGGAAAAGGCGTTTGTGGAAACGCGCAAGCTGGATGGCAAGTATGTCAGCTGGTATCGCGAGATTTACGAGCTGGCCCATCGAATGAAAAATAATGAAGTGCAGTCAGTTGCGGGCCACGAGTATGACAAGTGGCTGGAACGCACAGAGGAGTTTACAAAAATCATGCACCGCCTTTTCAAGGCTGAAGAGGCAACGCACAAACATTATAAATTGGGAAAATAATAAATAAGTAAAAATATTAAATTTTAAAAACTAATTAGCCGGCCTGGCCCCTTTGTGCCCTTTGCATCATCTGTTCAGTTGCCTGCTCAAGTCCGGATGCATAGTTTTTGACAAGGGCTGCGCCTACCTGTCCCTTAACGTCTGTCGGCGCGGTTTCGTACGCTTTTATCAGCATTGCACCGCGTAATTTCGCTAACAGCGGCAAATACTGAGCAACTGCCCTGATTGTACTGCCAAGCGGCTCACCTGCAGGCCCTGCAAGCGTGTCAAGCAGCATGTCAACATTAGTTATGCCGTACGCCTTTGCCATCGGCTCAGCTATCATTAATTTGACGTAAGCCCTAAGCTTGCCCTTTAATTCATCTTCCTTCGTCTTTACAGCAGCTTCGCGCTGCGCAGCGTCGGTAGGCAACTGGCCCAAAACCAACTGCGGGTTTTGTCCAAGCTGGCTAACAGTCCCAATAATGCCTTCCAGGCTGGATTGTGTCGGATTCAGCAATTCATTCTTAACAAGCCCTTGCTGGTCAGCACTAAGCATACCCCACGCAACTGCGGTTTGATATCCTTCTTGTGGTTGTGTTACCATTTTAATTCATATTCTTTACGATATTGGCGTATATAAAGCTTTCGCTATATATAGATTTATATATTTTTATATATGCATGTTTTGTTTAAAAGCCTTTCGATTTGGAAAAGACTTATAAAGGTTGGCCTACCCGTATGGTGTGGAATACAATTAAGTTAAACTATAAGATGGCTAAAAAACCGCAAAACCCAGAACCAATAAATATGCTGCCAGCGCCAGTGAATTACCAAGCTCAAATGCCTGGCCCGGAAATGCCCGGCGGCATGTCGCAACAGCAGATGCAGCAGCAGATGCAGGCCATGGCGATGAAAATACGGGAGCAGCTGGAAGGCCTGAAAACCAAGTCCGAAAGTTTTGTAAAAGAAGTTACCTCAAAATACAAAAAAGAGGTTCTCGGCATGATACTCCTGCCGCCAAGGCCGCAGCAGTTCTGCGTAAAATGCAATTCTGAAAATGTAAAAGTCTTAGACACACACGGGCACTGTAATATGTGCAGCGCGGATTTCAGCACGATCGACCTGCTGGTTTTAGCCAACTTTGAGGGCAGCCCTGACGAAAAAATGAAAAAGAAGGAAGAGCTGGACAAGAAGCTAAGAGAGCTGGCCGGCAAAAAACTTGATGTTAATGTTTCATCTGCTCTCCTCGATGAAGTCTGGGACATGTGCTTCAAGGGAAAATACGAAATTCTAAACCTGATAACTATCGGCGTGCCGATTTATGATACTGGCTGGCTTGGCGCCCTGAAGGCTGCTGAAGTCCACAAGAGAATGGTGCTGCAAAAATTCGAGAAGTATGTTGTTTCATATGTACTGGCAGGCTCACTTGTGAAAGGCACTGCTAACAAAGACTCTGACATCGATACATTTATTGTTATTGATGATACGGATGTTACAAGAATGACTGCTGCAGAGCTCGTCTCAAAGCTCCGCGCGATAATCTGGGGCATGGCTGCAGAGGCCGGCTATGCTGCCGGCGTAGGCAACAAGCTGAATGTGCAGATTTACGTCCTGACTGAGATGTGGAATACAATCAAGGCGGCCAACCCGGTAATATTTACTTTCCTGCGCGACGGCATTCCGCTGTACGACCGCGGCCTGTTCACGCCATGGAAACTTTTGCTGAAACAGGGAAAGATAACGCCTACACCTGAGGCGATAGACACCTACATGAAAAGCGGCAAGCAAATGATAGACCGCACCAAATTTACGCTGAAAAATATCGCTATTGAGGATTTTTTCTGGGCAACACTTACACCTTCGCAGGGCGCTTTGATGATGCTTGGTGTGCCGCCGCCCGACCCCAAAGAAACGCCGGTATTAATGCGCGAACATTTTGTAAAAAGCGGAATACTTGAGGAAAAATGGGTAAAAATACTTGAAGATATTCTGCAGCTAAGGAAAGACATAGAGCATGGCAAAGTCAAGGATGTTTCCGCAAAACTTGTTGATGAATATCTTGATAACACAGAAAAATATCTGGCAAGGCTTGACAAACTGATGAAGCAGATAGAAGTCCAGGAAGTCAAGCGCGAGATTAAGCAGCTTTACGAGAAGACTATGGACGACGTGCTTGCCGCGCTGAAAATGGTCGAGGTAAAGGCAGATGCCAGCGATGCTGCAAAGCAGTTTGAAAAAAATCTTGTTGCCAAGAAACTTGCTTCGAGCAAGTATGTTGATGTCATAAATCGCGTGTTGGAATTAAACAAAGAGCAAAAAGGCAACCGCAGCGAAATTGCCTCTCTTGCCTTCGAGCAGGACCGCTTGGCTAAAGACACATTCGACCTGATTCGCGCCGAGAAGGGTAAGAAAGTTGAGAAGTTTAAGATATCTGCGACCTACGGCGGCAAGAAGGCAGACATCTGGATGCTAACTGATACTGCATTCATCGTTCTTGATACAGCTGACCCTAAGACTGTGATGAAAAAATATAAAATTGCTGAGGATGGTTCGCTGTCTGACGAGAAGGCAACAACCCTAAAAGAAGTTAATGATGCCCTGGAAAAGTTTGCCGGCACGCCTACTACACTAACCCGCAACACAATTGACTCGCTCAAGAAACTGCTTGGCCAGGATGTCAAACTTGTGGTTGGGGCATAATTTTATAAAGCTCACTTTATGCAGCTAGCCATGGCCAGAAAATCGGCTAGCAGAGACAGAATTTTAAGATGGGGTGAGCAGTCCAGCCTGGAAATCAAAACGCTTGACAGGCAGCTTCCTGTTATTATACCGATCGGATCTGTGGAGTCGCATGGGGATCACTTGCCGGTTGGCTGCGATACAATTGCGGCAGCAAGGCTTGCAAGGGATGCGTGCGCGAGAACTGGCGCTGTGCTTGCACCTTCTGTTGCATATGGAGTCATACCTGCCGGTGAGCATGATGGCGATGTTCCAATCAGCATAAATGCATTTACAGCTTATGTGTGTAGTGTTGTTGAAGGCTTTTATAAAAACGGATTCAGAAAAATAATTTTAGTTAACGGACACGGCGGAAATATTGACGCGTTGGAAAGCGTCTGCGCAGAAGCTCTCGAGAAGCACGACGACATAAAAATAACAAACTATGAATGGTGGCGTTACCAGATTCCAAAGGAGTGGGATGCTGTTATAAATGAAGGCTCACACGCGGACCGCGGCGAAACAGGATTCATGTTGGCCGTACGGCCTGATTTAGTGGAAATGAATCATGCCCGCGACTCCAACGGACCGAAAATCATGACATGGTATTACCAGCAGGGCAGCGGAGTGGACGGCCATCCGACGCAGGCAACTATATCTGAAGGCAAAAAGATTTACAGGATAGTTTTGAATAAACTCGTGAAGCTAGCAATGATAGCAAAAGTTGATAAAACAAGATTTATATAAGAAAGCCTTAAAAACCAAAGGACCAAGAACCAAATACCAAAAACAGAGAACAGCCATGAAAGCAGTCGTTTTGAATTACCGGGGTTCGCACAAGCAGCAGACAGTGAAGCAGATGCTTGTTCAGGTAGATGGTGTTAAATCCAAAGCCGAAGCCGCGAAACTGGTCGGCAAGACTGTCACTTATACTACGCAGACCGGCAAGAAGATTTCCGGCAAAATCTCTGCCCCGCACGGCGGCAAGGGCGTTGTCAGGGTTATTTTCGCGGAGAAGGGCTTGCCAGGGCAGGCGTTAGGCGCTAAGGTTGATGTGGACTGATTATGTTTACTTTGCATAATTTTTAAATTAAGCTATTAAAATTATTATAATGGAGCAACATGCTGTTCAAGTCTTTTAACTACACCATCAAGTTTACCAACGCGATCGGACATTTGGTTTACGAACTTTACATAACATAAAAGTATTTGGTACAAGATTTGTTCTCGCGCTTCTGGCGTAAAGCCATCAAGCGGCTGGTACGTATCGCGCTCAGGTATGGGTATGCCGCATCGCCTGCCCATATGTGCGCGCGTATTGCCTGCCAGCAAAATAAATCTAAAATTGTTTTTTCCGAGCGTAACGGTATCTTCTAGAACAATTTTATCTTCGTTAAGGTGCCTTAAAGTCCTACTATCCAGCTTTGCTGGCCCTTGTAGGTACTGCGCTAGTTTATTATAAAACCACTCAGGTATTGCATCTTCCATGGAATAATTTTAAGCAAAAGCTATAAAAACCTTTGCAATCAGCGCACCATGACCAGCTTTGCAGGCGAGCCTTGCGTTTCCTGCACGAGTTTAATTCCGTGCTTGCCAAGGACAAATGATTCCAGCGTCTCAAATAATTTTTCGTCTGAAGGATGCTCGTATTTTCTCTCTGCTGTCCAGCTCAGAACTGCTACGTCAAGCGCGATTTCGTCAGCTACGCCGCTCAGCTCTATCCTGCCCTTGTAGAAGCTCCTGCCGGCAAGCCCAACTTCCAGCCTGTCGTTGTAAAGATAAAATGTTACTGGCATGCCGCCGATTTTATAGATTGAAAATGGGATTTCTTCCGAGTGCGTGCCGTGCATCTCCGCGCCTAATCTGCGTAAATAATTTTCAGCAGCAATAGTATTCATTTTATAATCCCAGAAGTTTAGTTAAACCACTCCCAGACAGGGTACGGCTTGGAAGTTGCGGGCGAGCTTTCATATAATTTTTTAACCTTGCCGCGTTCAGAAACATCAAATCGTGCAAAAACAAGGCCATTGGAAAGTTTTAAGTAATAAGTTCCCGGGGGCCAGGAAGCAGAGACATTTTCAAGGCGCTTAACAAAATTCTTGCGCGTTTTTAAATCCTGCTTGTCAACAAAAAGGAAACGGTACTTTCGGTAGGGCGCCACAAAATTCTGCCTTACGCGCATGACTTCTAATCTTGACTCATAAGCGCGGCCATTAAAAATCTGGCTAGCCGGCATCTGCCTGACCTGCTGTAAGAGCATCGTTGTAGCTTCCATTTCGCGATGGTAGGTATAAACACCTATCTTAGAATATGATATAGCGGGCTTCAAGTATATAAAGCTTTCGGGAAAATCGGGATGCTGTGATAGCATGTGTTATAAAGCGCGATATATTATATAAAAATATATAATTATATATATTTAAAGAACTATTCCATACCCTACAAGATGCCATCTTGATTGAACTTGTCTTGCAATAGCAACCTTATCACCTTTTTGTACTACAACTGGCCGTTTGAGTATGAGTTTCATTTTCTTGCCAGCCCCCTGCACGATGCCGACGGTTGTGGCTGTGCCAATGTTCAGCATGAGCGGTTCATATTGCTTAAACGGCTCGATTTTCAGCTTCTCTTTTGTGCCGATAACATAATCAAAAAGGCTGACCTGCAAGTCAATGGCGTTGGCAACTGGAGGAAGCTTGTTTGGCAGGCCGACCACCGCGCCCACAAAGGCATCTGCCTTTGAAATTGCGGGATCGAGTGTTGTCGAGATTGCGACAGAGCCGCCAGGACCTTTTTCCTGCACAAGCTGCGAACCTGCAGATATGCCAGTGATTGTTGTAATGACTGGCTTCCACTCTACCTGCCCGCCCTTCTTTTCTATTTTCAGGCCAGGCTTTAATTCAATCTTGTCGCCTACTCTGAACTTGCCGCGGACTATCGCCCCGCCCAGCACCCCGCCAACAAGCTTTGTAATTTCCGCCCCCGGCTTGTTAATATCAAAGCTTCGCGCAACAAGCATCATCGGATCACCCTCCTGCCTTTTCGGGGTTGGAATGAACTCCTGCACCGCTTCAGCAAGCAGGTCAAGGTTCGCGCCCCGCTGGCCGGAAATGGGAATTATCGGAACATCAGCGCCAAGCGTTTCTGTAACAAATTTTTTAATTTGCCCGTAATTTTCAATTGCCGCTTCTCTTACAACGGTATCAACTTTATTTTGGACGACAATTATTTTTTTAATTCCCAAAACTTTTAGAGCCATCAGATGCTCGGCGGTCTGCGGCTGCGGTACTGGCTCGTTTGCAGCCACAACGAGGATCGCGCCGTCGATGATCGCTGCGCCGGCCAGCATGACTGCCATCAGGGTTTCGTGGCCAGGTGCATCAACAACCGAAAAAGCACGAACTGTTATCGCGGCAGAATTGCACGCCTTGCATTTTGCGCCAAATACAAACTTGCCGCATTTTTCGCATTTTGAGACTTCGCTGTCAGCATACCCGAGCCGGATTGTGATTCCGCGCTTCAGCTCTTCGGAATGCTGCATTGTCCATTTGCCGGTTATCGCATAAGTCAGCGTTGTCTTGCCATGGTCCACATGGCCTGCAATTCCGATGTTAATTTCGGGAAGCAATTTATTTACCATCAACATTCTGACAATTAATTAGTTTAAAAAATTAACATCGAAATATGATGTATAAAAATATATGCTACATATATCAATTTATATTAATTTATATACAAAACTATTTAAACGTTTCTTGTATCAGTTACTAAGTGAACCACATGAAAACATTTAAACATATTTTCGTAGCGCTGGCAATTTTATTGCTTGCTCCGCTTGCAGCCGCCCATGAGTCAAATCAGTCGCATGAAGAGCCGGCAACCGCTACAGAAACCGCGCCGCAGCTGCCATCATCAGGAATAACGCCGGATTCACCGCTTTTCGGCTTGGACCGGGCACTGGAAAAATTAAGACTTCTTCTTGCTTTCAGTGATAAAGGCCGGGCCAAGGCAGGCCTCGAAAACGCTGCGGAAAGGATTGCCGAAGCGCGTGCAATGATTGAAAAGAAAAAAATAGACGCCGCAACAAAAGCAAGGGAGGAACATAAGACAATAGTTTCCCAGGTCAAAAAAAATATAGCCGCGCTTGCCGCCGAGGGCAGCCCTGAAGAAATAAAATTACAGGTTGAGATTGAAAAAGAAATTGAAGGGCAGGAAGAGGCTGTCGAAGAACTCGAAAGAAAAATTAAAATTAAAACCGTTGGAGATTTAACATCGGAACAGCAGGCTGCTGTTGACGCCCTGATTACCGCGTTCCAGAATCAAAATGGCGAGCTGAAAATTGAAATTAAAAATAAAAAAGACGCAACTAAAATCAAGATAAAACAAAAAACCGGAAAAACAGAAAAAGAAATTGAAGCCGAGATTAAAAAAATTGAAGATGAAAAAGGAATAAATAAATTAAAGGAAAGCAAAGCAACTAAACAAATTTCCGATGCCGAAACGGCTTTGGCTGAAGCTGAAAAAGAACTTTCTGGATTTGAGGGCGATATTACTGCAGCCGCAAAGCTTCTGGAAGATGCTAAGGACAAGCTGGCCAGCGCACAATTTGCAAAGGATGCCGGCAAGTTTGGCGAGGCATTCGGACAGGCCAGAGCAGCAGAGGCCCTTATTAAAAATGCAAAGCGTTTGATTGGAAAAACTGAAGAAAAAGTTAAAAAAATTGATGTGGAAAATAAAAAAGAAATTAAAAAAGAAAGCACAACTCCTGCTGATAGCAAAGACAGCGGCGAAGGGCATAAAAACTCTACGGGCGAAGCTGAAAAAAACAATAGCGGAGGTTCTGGAAACAGTGGTTATTAAATATATTTTGCAGCGCACAAATTCTTTTTAATCTTCTTTTCAAAATTGTTTCATGGTAAGCAGCAGGCCGCCCTGGGATGAGTATTTCATACAAATTATGCATGCAGTAGCTACAAGAGCCACTTGCGACAGGGCAAAGAGTGCGGCCGTAATAGTTCGTGACAAACGAATACTCACAACGGGATATGTAGGTGCGCCGGCCGGCATGGCGCACTGTGATGACGTTGGCCACTTGTTAAAAGACTCGATAAAACCAAATGGCGAGCGCACACAAAACTGTATTAGGGGAATACATGCGGAGATAAATGCAGTTGTACAAGCTGCCTTACTGGGCGTATCATTGAAAGATGCAACGATTTACTGCAAAATGGAGCCTTGCCCGGAATGCGCAAAGGCAATTATCGCAGCAGGCATAAAGCGCATAGTTGCAGAATTCAGATACAAAGATGGCGAACTGACAAGAAAATTTCTGAATTCTGCTGGCGTAGAATTAGTCGTACTAAATGATGAAATTGCAAAATATTAACTTACTTAGCCGCTGCTACTTTCAGTCTCTTCTCTTTGGATTTTGGCCTGAATGCCCGCTGGCCACACCGCTTGCAGGGTATTGCTCCATCGCGGATTTTTTTAGCATCCCCTCTAATTGTCTTCTTGCATCGCCTGCAAACCCATGACCTGCCGAACAGTCGGGCGATTGCCTCGGGGATCTTCGATTGAGCCATTTTTACTTATTCACCTTCTCGAGTATTTTAAAAGTGTTTTCTTCTATCGTGCGCAACCGATGGCCACTTCTTTCAGCCAACAATAAGCCTAGGATTGTCAAACCAATTGAGATTTGCTCTGCAGTAGGGCTGTCCCCAAGAACCCACCATGCGAGAAGCGCCAAAAATATTACTGCCGCAATCCAGAGTGCGGCGTCCATTACATTGATAGTTATCTGCTTTGTTTCTGTCATTTTATGAATGTTAGTATCAAGAGTATGAGCAGGAATGTAAAGACTAATAAAATTGGTATGTCGCGCTTCTCAAGTTTAAACTGAATTGCCATTTTATATGCTTTAAGAATCCGTTTAAAAAGGTTTCTTAAGCACTCTTAACCTGCTTAATCACTTTCTTATCCATTATTTCCCAAAACACGACCTCAGCATTTGGCTGAATTTTCTCTTTAAATTCTTCGGGCACATCAACATCCATAGTTTCATAGGTTGTCATATCCATAAGCTGTGCCTTGTTCCCGGTCACAGCCAAAACCTGCCCCACCTTCTTTTCGATGATTGGTACTTCAACCGCATCGTGCGATGTGTAGATACCCATGTGCTTGCCCCCAGTAAGAATGTCAATCCCTGTCACTCTGTATTTTGCATGCCCGTGCTTGCCAGGCGCGCTCCAGTCCATGTTCACGATCTCGCATGGCCTGCCGTCCATCATCATGTAGCGACCGACCTTCAGTGCAGAAACCTCTTCGTGATGAATTTCCATTTCAAAAAATAAAAATATGGCTTTAAAAAATGCTATTGTAATATTTAACCTGCCAATATTCTCGCTTCTTCCGGCGTGCCAATCAAACTCTGCTTTTTTTCGTAGCGGACCTCGCTGGCCAGCCTGCCCATCTCGCAGTTGCTCATATCCGCGCAGATATATTTCGACACAATCGGCATTTCCTGCCTGACTGCGCGATATATGTCTTGATATAATTTCCTGTACGAGAAATGGCCCGACGGCGTTGTCCGCAGTTCTATTTCGTAAAATAGCTGCATGACATCAAATGTTTTTGTTTCTGAAATTCTGAAAGCAAAGTTTACCAGATACTGCAAGGCATCTGGATGGAACAGCCCGCTGGCCCGCGCTTCGTTAAAAAGTTTTACTGCCTCATCCATCGCTTTTCTGTAAACAGCTTCTGCTTCTCCGCTCATTTCAGTTACAATACGTGGGACTTCATAGCCTAAGTCAGCAGTAAGAGTCTGCCGTCTCTGGGATGTTCTTCTATGTCTATGTATATCTCTAAACGCACCATAATCTATAACGAGCTCAAACTTAACATAGCCGTCCTGCAAAGCTTTTAGCGGGGCAAATCTATATTTTCTAACTTCTTCACGCCCGGTAATGGCATCAATACGCTGTAATTGCTGTTCGCGGTTTTCAAAAAATGTTTTTACAATTTTTTCTTTTTCCCAAGCAGGCATGGTTCTTACAAATGAATAACACGCCTGCCAGCTTTTTGTTGCTGGCGCGAATTCATACAACATCGATGCAATAATTTTATTTTCTATGTCTGGCGTAAAATCGACCAGCTCTGCCCAGTTTGAATTTGCCGGAGAGCGGTCAGCTAGCCTATCTTCCAGAGAATTTGCAAGCGCACGCATCGCCGATGTTGTTTTTTAAAGGTGCAAGTTTTTAGGAACATTTAACGTGAGCGTTGGCATAACCTTCCTCGCTTCTGTTAGTATTTCCTGC